>NZ_JAQGFU010000400.1:0-1514 GCF_030078455.1 Klebsiella sp. Ech2A
GGAGATTGGTATAAGAGACAGTTTTATTGCCGCGCACGAACAGCTCGACGTCGAGCTCCTCCTCAAGCTGCTGGATGCGCGTGGTGATGTTCGATTGCGCGCGTCCCAGCCTCTTAGCTGCCCGGGTGACGCTGCGCTCCTGGGCGACAATTTTAAAAATTTCCAGCGTGCTGTGGTTCATGTTTTTCTTCTAAATATGGAATTAATATTGATCTTAGCATCTCAAAAAGAGATGTTAAGCACTGAATATCACAAATTTACGCAGGATCAATCATGAGCAACCGCCTGTTGCAGCAGCTTGATATCGTTTATCCCATTATACAGGCCCCGATGGCCGGCGTGTCCACGCCTGAGCTGGCGGCGGCGGTCAGCAACGCCGGCGGCCTGGGCTCGCTGGGACTGGGCGCCTCCTCGGTTTCTCAGGCGCGGGCGCTGATCGACAAAACGCGCCGGCTCACCGACAGAGCGTTTAACGTGAATCTTTTTTGCCACCTTCCGGCGCGCAGAGACGAGCAGGTTGAAGCCCGGTGGCTGGAGCGGCTGCGTCCGGCTTTTGCCCGCGCGGGGAGCCAGCCGCCGGCGGCGCTGACCGAGATTTATCAAACTTTCCTCGGGCACCAGCCGATGCTTGAGCTGCTGCTCGAACTGGCGCCGCCGGTGGTCAGCTTTCACTTCGGTATTCCGTCATCGCAGGTCATTCTCCGCCTGCAGGAGAGAGGCATCGTCACCATGGCCACCGCCACCAGCGTTGAGGAAGCCCGGCAGATCGAGGCGCAGGGGGTGGATATCGTGATTGCGCAGGGCTACGAAGCGGGCGGCCATCGCGGGATCTTTGACGAACGCGGTGACGACCAGCAGCTGAGCACCTTTACGCTGCTCCAGAGCCTGAAGCGGGTGGTGGGCCTGCCAATTGTTGCCGCCGGCGGCATTATGGACGGCGCGGGAATTTGCCGCGCCATGAGCTTCGGCGCCGAGGGCGCGCAGCTGGGGACCGCATTTCTGCTGTGCCCGGAATCGGCGGCGGACAGCGGCTATCGTCAGGCGATTAAAGTCGGTCCCGATCCGCAAACCGCGCTCACCGCGGCCATTTCCGGCCGCCCGGCGCGCTGTATACACAACGGCTGGCGCGCGCTGGCGCAACAGGCTGATGCCTCAGAGATCCCGGCCTATCCGCTGGCCTATGCTGCCGGTAAGGCGCTGGCGACGGCGGCGAAAGCCCGGGGGGATGAGAGTTACGGCGCCCACTGGGCGGGACAAGGCGTGGGCCTGATCCGCGAGCTGTCGGCGACGGATCTGATGCAGACCTTAATTCACGAGTGCGGCTGGCGCCAGGGGTGAGGAAAAGGAGCGATACCGGCAGGACATCGCCCTTGAAGGTGCGAACTAACGACGGTGCGCCAGGCGGCTAACCAGACGGTCTCCGGTCATCTGCACGCCCTGGACCATTGCCACCAGGATCAGTACCGTGCCTGCCCCTTATACACACCTGACCCTGCCGACGAATAGAAAGGCGT
>NZ_JAQGFU010000401.1:0-1490 GCF_030078455.1 Klebsiella sp. Ech2A
CAAGACATTATTCGTCGTTCCGCGACTAACGGTTTCACCCCCGCGCCTCAGGCGCGGGACCACCAGCAGGAGGTGGCGAAGCTTATCGACGTCACCACCTGCATCGGCTGTAAAGCCTGTCAGGTGGCCTGTTCGGAGTGGAACGATATCCGTGATGAGGTCGGTCACAACGTCGGGGTGTACGACAACCCGGCGGATCTGACCGCCAAATCCTGGACGGTGATGCGCTTCTCGGAAGTGGAGCAAAACGACAAGCTGGAGTGGCTGATCCGTAAGGATGGCTGCATGCACTGCGCCGACCCGGGCTGCCTGAAGGCGTGTCCGTCGGAAGGGGCTATCATTCAGTATGCTAACGGCATCGTCGACTTCCAGTCCGAGCAGTGCATCGGCTGCGGCTACTGTATCGCCGGCTGCCCGTTCGACGTCCCGCGCCTGAACCCGGAAGACAACCGCGTCTACAAGTGCACGCTGTGCGTCGACCGCGTAACCGTCGGCCAGGAGCCGGCCTGCGTGAAGACCTGCCCGACCGGCGCGATCCACTTTGGCTCCAAAGAGGATATGAAAGCGCTGGCCGGCGAGCGCGTTACCGAGCTGAAAACCCGCGGTTATGACAACGCGGGCCTGTACGATCCGGCCGGCGTCGGCGGAACGCACGTGATGTACGTCCTGCACCACGCCGACAAGCCGAATCTGTACCACGGCCTGCCGGAAAACCCGGAAATCAGCGCCACCGTGAAGTTCTGGAAAGGCATCTGGAAACCGCTCGCGGCGGTGGGCTTTGCCGCGACCTTCGCAGCCAGCATCTTCCACTACGTCGGCGTCGGTCCGAACCGGGCGGAAGAGGAAGAAGACAACCTGCATGAAGAGAATGACGAGGTGCGCAAATGAAAAGACGTGACACCATCGTGCGCTACACGGCGCCGGAGCGAATCAACCACTGGGTGACCGCCTTCTGCTTTATGCTGGCGGCCATAAGCGGGCTGGGGTTCTTTTTCCCCTCCTTCAACTGGCTGATGCACGTCATGGGCACCCCGCAGCTGGCGCGAATTCTGCACCCGTTTGTCGGGGTTATCATGTTTGCCTCGTTCATCATCATGTTTTTCCGCTACTGGCATCACAACCTAATCAATCGGGATGATATCTTTTGGGCGAAGAATATTCGTAAGATCGTCGTCAACGAGGAGGTAGGTGACACCGGGCGCTATAACTTCGGCCAGAAATGCGTATTCTGGGCGGCGATTATTTTCCTGGTTCTGCTGCTGATAAGCGGCGTGATCATCTGGCGTCCGTATTTTGCGCCTGCGTTCTCAATCCCGGTGATCCGATTTGCGCTAATGCTGCATTCATTTGCCGCAGTGGCGTTAATTGTGGTTATCATGGTGCATATCTACGCCGCCCTGTGGGTGAAAGGCACCATTACCGCGATGGTGGAAGGTTGGGTTACCAAAACATGGGCGAAGAAACATCACCCGCGCTGGTATCGCGAAGTC
>NZ_JAQGFU010000402.1:0-1482 GCF_030078455.1 Klebsiella sp. Ech2A
CCGTCGATCGCCTGAGCCTCACCCCCGGCCCGGCGCACGGCGGTCTGACCGACAGCCAGCCGCTGTTGCGCGACCTGGCGCGGGACGGGCTGATCCGCGCCGACGCGCTGGGGCTCGGGCTCGACGTCGATTCGCGCTCCCGGGCTATTGGCCGCGAGGGCGCGGTGACGCCAAAGGTGCTGATTTCTGGCCCGGCGGCTCGCGGACGTTTTGGCGAGCTGATGGGGCTGCCGCAGGTTGCCGACCACGCCGCCGCGGTGGCGGCCGAAGCGCTGGCGACGCTGGGGCTCGAGGGTTCTTTCGTTACTCATGATTAAGCGTGCGCCCCTCGATAGGGACGCACCATGGAGAAGTGCTATGTCATCACAACGCGAAATTCGTCTTAATGCTTTTGATATGAACTGCGTCGGCCACCAGTCGCCGGGGCTGTGGACCCATCCGCGCGACCGCTCATGGCAGTACAAGGATCTGGACTACTGGGTTGACCTCGCGCGCCTGCTGGAGCGCGGTAAGTTCGACGGCCTGTTTATTGCCGACGTGCTGGGCATCTACGACGTGCTGAACGGCAGCGGCGATGCCGCTATTCGCCAGGCGACGCAGGTGCCGGTGAACGATCCGCTGGCGCTGATTACCCCGATGGCGCTGGTGACGGAGCATCTCGGCTTTGGCCTGACCGCCTCGCTGTCGTTTGAGCACCCGTATCCGTTTGCCCGCCGCCTGTCGACCCTTGACCATCTGACCAAAGGCCGGGTGGGCTGGAATATCGTCACCTCGTATCTCGAAAGCGGGGCGCGCAACATCGGCCATCAGGCGCAGACCGATCACGACGCGCGCTACGACTACGCCGACGAGTACCTCGACGTGGTCTACAAGCTGCTGGAAGGCAGCTGGGAAGACGGGGCGGTGCTGCGCGATCGCGAGCGGGGGATCTTCAGCGATCCGCAAAAAATCCATCCGATCAACCACCAGGGCAACTTCTTCTCGGTGCCGGGGATCCACCTCTGCGAGCCGTCGCCGCAGCGCACGCCGGTGCTCTATCAGGCCGGGGCGTCGAGCCGCGGGAAGCAGTTTGCCGCCGGCCACGCCGAGTGCGTGTTTGTCGCCGCGCCGTCAAAAACGCTGCTTAAAAAGACGGTGGCCGACATTCGCCGCCGCGCCGCGGAGGCCGGGCGCGATCCGCGCAGCATCCTGATTTTCAACCTGCAAACGGTCATTGTCGGCGAAACCGACCGCGAGGCGCAGGCCAAATGGCAGGAGTATAAATCCTACGTCAGCTATGAAGGGGCGCTGGCGCTGATCTCCGGCTGGACCGGGATCGACTTCGGCCAGTATCAGCCGGATCAGGTGCTGAAGTATCTGCATACCAACGCCATTCAGTCGGCGGTCGAGGCCTTTTCCACCGCCGACCCTGACCGTCAGTGGACGGTGCAGGCGCTGGCCGACTGGGTAGGCATTGGCGGATTTGGCCCGCTGATCGTCGGC
>NZ_JAQGFU010000403.1:0-1481 GCF_030078455.1 Klebsiella sp. Ech2A
ACGGAGACGCCGCGGGCGGTTTTACCGACGATCAGCGCCACGGTGGCGCCGCTCTGCACGGTTTCGCCCTGCGGATGAGGGATTGCGTCGCCGCTGCCGATCGCGGTGTTGCGCGGTTTGATAAACCAGACCGCGGTTTTCGGCGGCGTTTTGTACGGGGCCTGTTGGAACGCTTCGCGCCAGGCGTCGAGCTGGCTGCCGTGGTTAAGCGCAACGGCGAAGATGGTACCTTTCATTCACCACTCCTCTGGTACTGATTTCTGAAGCTTAAGGGATTTCATTAATATGTTAATGATTACCTTTTATTACTTGCGGACGGGTTTGGCAAACAGAAGTGAATGTTTTGTGATCTGATTAACAATAAATTTACACGTTTAAATTTTAATTGTTTATAATCATGTGATTATCGATAATTTATGAAAAGGCTGGTACTTTTCAGCAGCAGAAACCGGTTGCGCCATCGGCAAATAAGCGCTAATTATTAACTTGTTAATAGATTCTGAAATGTGATGTAGAGGGTATGTGATGCATGATTCGTTAACCATTGCGCTGTTGCAGGCGCGGGAAGCGGCGATGGGCCATTTCCGGCCGATCGTCAAACGCCATAATCTCACCGAGCAGCAGTGGCGTATTGTGCGCATCCTTGCCGAAAGCCCGTCGATGGATTTCCACGATCTCGCCTTCCGCGCCTGCATTCTGCGCCCGAGCCTGACCGGTATTTTGACCCGCATGGAACGTGACGGCCTGGTGCTGCGCTTAAAGCCGGTCAGCGATCAGCGCAAGCTGTACGTTTCGCTGACGGCGGAAGGGACAAAGCTGTATCAAAGCGCCCAGGCCCAGGTTGAAGAGGCCTATCGGCTGATCGAAGAAGAGTTTACCAGCGAAAAAATGCGCCAGCTGACCGCGCTGCTGGAGGAGTTTATCGCGCTCGGCAACCGTAACGGCGCCGCGCGCGACGATCGGCAGGAGGAGTAGCTCAGCGCTCGCCGCTCTCCTGCGCGAGGGCGATAAGCGTCTCCGCCCGTGCGGGAGAGAGCGGTTCGCGCGGCGCCACCAGCGGCCAGCCGTACAGCCAGCGGGCGGTCGTGGCGCAGGTTTTCCCCTGGCAGGCGCCCATTCCGCAGCGCAGCGCCAGCTTTGCCTGCTGCCAGCCCTCGGCGCTCGCCACCTCGCCGCAGCGGACGTCCTCGCAGCGGCACAGCAGGCTTTCCGGCGTGGCGAGGGTTTTCAGGCTTTCCGGCAGGATAAACGCCCGCCTGACGGCGTCGGCAAAGTCCTGCCAGCGCGCGCGACGGGCAAACAGGGCCTGCGCCCGGTCGCCGGCATCCGCCGCCGCAAAGCCGGCAATCTCTCCTTCGGCCAGCGCCAGCTCGCTGCCGCCGAAGCCGGTGCACTCTCCGGCGGCATACACGTCCGCGACGCTGGTTTGCTGCCAGCAATCCACCTTCACCGCCTCGTCCGCCACGGCGCAGCCAAAAAAC
>NZ_JAQGFU010000404.1:0-1480 GCF_030078455.1 Klebsiella sp. Ech2A
CCTCAGCGGCATGGCGATGGAGTGGGCGGCCAACCGGGCCTGCTCCCGGCTGGTGTTCTGGCCGCAGCCGGCGGCCGGGCGCCTGGCCTGGAAACCGCAGGCCAGATGGCGGTCACTGCAGCTGCCGCTGGTGCTGCTGGCGCTGTGGCAGCTTGCCAGCGGGCAGGGCTGGATCGATAGCGCGTTATTCTCTTCGCCGCTGGCGGTGGCCGAGCGCTTTATTCAGGGCGCGGCCACCGGCGAGCTTGCCTCGGCGATGCTCGCGAGCCTGGGGCGGGCGTTTGCCGGCGGCGCGCTGGGCATCGGCTGCGGGCTGCTCTGCGGACTGCTGCTGGCGCTGCGCCCGCGTGCCGGAGCGATCTTTACGCCGACGCTTAACGTCCTGCGCCATATCGCCCTGTTTGCCTGGCTCCCGCTGCTGACCGCGTGGGTCGGCAACGATAACGGCGGCAAAATCGTGTTTATCGCCCTGGCCTCCTTCTTCCCGATGTTCTTTAGCACCCTGCAGGCCGTTCTGCAGCGCAGCCCGCAGCTGGATGAGGTTGCCAGGGTGCTGCGCCTGAGCGGCCTGACGCGCCTGCGCAGGCTCATTCTTCCCGGCGCCGCCGCCGGTATGTTTGCTGGCCTGCGGCTGGCGGTGATTTACGCCTGGCTTGGCAATATCGGCGCCGAATATTTCATGTCCTCCGGCGTCGGTATCGGCAGCCTGATGATCAATGCCCAGCAGCTGCTGGATATGCCAACCATTCTCTGCGGCATGGTGCTGATCGGTATTACCGGTGCAGCGCTGGATAAAGCCGGACGTTTACTGGAAATTCGCGCCACCCGCTGGCGCCAACAGGAGCCGCTATGACGACTTTGCCCCTGGTCTCTTTTGACCGCGTCCGTAAATCCTGGCAGCAGGTGACGGCGCTACAGAACTTCAGCCTGGATATCGCCGCCGGCGAGCTGGTGGCGCTGGTAGGCAGCAGCGGCTGCGGTAAATCAACGCTGCTGCGGATGCTGGTCGGGCTTGAGTCCACCTCCCAGGGCGAGATTCGCATCCACGGCGAGCCGGTGACCGGCGTCGGCAAAGATCGCGGTATCGTGTTTCAGGAGCCGCGCCTGTTTCCGTGGCTTAACGTTATCGACAACGTGATGCTCGGCCTGGCGGACGAGCCGCTGAGCCGGGCGGCGAAGCGGCAGAGGGCGCTGGAGATGCTGGCGCGCGTCCAGCTCACCGAGTTTGCCAGCGCGCTGCCCGCCCAGCTCTCGGGCGGCATGGCGCAGCGGGTAGCGATTGCCCGCGGCCTCGTCGGCCGCCCGCAAATTCTGATGCTGGATGAACCTTTCGGCGCGCTGGATGCCCTGACGCGCCATACCCTGCAGCAGGAGCTGCTGCAGATCCACCGGAGCGCGGGCACCACCACGCTGCTGGTGACCCACGATGTGGAAGAGGCGGTCGCGCTGGCCGACCGGGTGGTGGTGCTGTCGCCGCGCC
>NZ_JAQGFU010000405.1:0-1478 GCF_030078455.1 Klebsiella sp. Ech2A
TAGTTAAGACCCATCAGGTTCAGGCCATTGATAACGGCCTGAACCTGATGGGTCTTAACTACCTGGTCAAAGACGCGCTGGTGGGCGTCATTCTGGTGGTCGCGCTGGCCCTCTCTTTCTGGCAAGCGCGTCTGCGTCAGCAGCATCGTTAACGGAGTATCTATGGCAGCCTTTGACGCCGTTTTTGTCGGCCTGACGATCCTTGATATCGCCGGCCGTCCGGTTCTCGACATCCCGCCCCGCGGCGGGGTGGCCTTTATCGAACAAATTCGCCTTAACCCGGCGGGCACCGCCGCGGGGGCGAATATCAACGCCGCGAAGCTCGGCGTTCGCACCGCCGCCGTCGCCTGCCTCGGTCACGATGAAAAGGCCGATTTTATTCTCGCCAGCTACGCGCGGCTGGGGATCGACTGCTCGCTGATTCAACGCACGACGCAAAAGGAAACCTCGGCAACCATCCTGCCCATCCGCCCGAACGGCGAGCGGCCCGCGCTGCACTGTCGCGGCGCCTCCGACGCCCTGTTCGTCGACGAAGAGGCGTTTGCCTCGATTCTCGACTGCCGCTTCCTGCATCACGGCGGCACCGGGCTGCTGGCGGCAATGGACCAGGGTCAGAGCGCGCGGCTGCTGGCGGCCGCTAAAGCGCGCGGCGTCATCACCAGCTTCGACCTGATCGCCCCCGATGAGCGAACCCTGGATCTGCTGCGCCCGCTGCTGCCGTCGGTAGACTACTTTATGCCCTCGCTGGAGGAGGCCGCCTATCTCTCGGGACGCAGCGAGCCCGCCGAAATTGCCCGCTTCTTCTTCGACCTTGGCGTCGGGACCTGTATTTTGAAAGACGGCGCCAACGGCTCCTGGCTGCTGACCCGCGAGGGCCGCGTCGAGCATATCGCCCCGTGGCGCGTTGAAGCGGTGGATACCACCGGCTGCGGCGACGGCTACTGCGGCGGCTTTATTGCCGCCCTGGCCCGAGGGCTGAATGCAAAAGAGGCCTGCGAAGTGGCGTCGGCCGTGGCGGCGCTGGTGGCCACCGGCCTGGGATCGGATGCGGGCGTGGTCGACTGGGACCACACCCTGGCGTTTATGGCCGCTAATCGGGCCGAATAGCCTGCGCCTCCGCGCTTAGCGCCACTGATACAGCAGCGGCTCACCGGCCGCGTAGCGCTGGAGATCGGCGGCAATCATCGCCGTGTGCTTGCTGATGCTTTCGCGGGTCGCGCCGGCAATATGCGGCGTGATAATCACGTTATCAAACTCGGTGACAAACGGGTGATCGCGCCACAGCGGTTCTCGATGGTAGACGTCCAGCCCCGCGCCGCCCAGCGGCCCGTGGCGCAGGGCGTGAATGAGCGCCTCCTCGTCAACCACCGCCGCGCGGGAAGTATTAATCAGCAGCGCGCCGGGCTTCATGCTGTTCAGCAGCGGCGCGTTCACCAGCCCGTCGCTGCCGGCGCCGCTGCTCAGGTGCAGGCTGACGA
>NZ_JAQGFU010000407.1:0-1476 GCF_030078455.1 Klebsiella sp. Ech2A
GGGGCCCAGGGGGGCGAGCGAAACGCCCCCCGTGCCGTTCGCACGCAGCGGGTGTGAGAAAAACCCCGGACTCATCGTGAACGGAATATTCCACGACAGTGAAAGGAACATTCCACCAAAAGTGGGTGGATCAATCTCCCCGAATATGAACGGCCCCCACTACAGTGAACGCAATAATGTGCCGGGAACGTTCTGTGGAAGATTGGACAGGGCTAATGTGTTTGCACTTGCGGTGGGATGGGGCATAAAAAGGCCCCTGCGTTAGGGCAGGGGCAAGGCATGTCAGAGCTTAATATTATTAGTTGAATACCACGATTAGTTGAATACCATGCCGCCGTCGATCAGCAGCGATTGGCCGGTCATATAGTCGGAATCCGGGCCGGCGAGGAACGACACGCAGGCGGCGACGTCTTCAGGCTCCGACAGGCGGCCGAGGGTGATGCGTTTGGCAAACTCGGCCGTACCGTAGCCCAGCGGTTTGCCCGCCGCTTCCGAGACCTGACGGTCAATCTCCGCCCACATTGGCGTCTTAACGATCCCCGGACAGTAGCCGTTAACGGTGATGCCCAGCGGCGCCAGATCGCGGGCGGCGGTTTGCGTCAGGCCGCGCACGGCGAATTTACTCGAGCTGTAGACCGCCAGCTCCGGGTTGCCGACGTGGCCGGCCTGGGAGCAGGCGTTGACGATCTTCCCGCCGTGCCCCTCTTTTTTGAAGGCCTCCCCCGCCGCCTGCATCCCCCAGATGACGCCCTTAACGTTGATGTTATAGACCCGGTCAACGATCTCCTCGGTGATGGACTCGATCGGCGTTGACGGCGCGATGCCGGCGTTGTTGACGATAACGTCGAATCCGCCCAGGGCTTTACGCGCCTGCTCAACGGCGGCGAAAACCTGGTCCCGGCGCGAGACGTCGACCTTAATGGCCACCGCGCGGCCGCCGGCCTGGTTGATTTCAGCGGCTACCGCTGTGGCCGTAGCGTCGTTGTAATCGGCGATTGCCACGGCAAATCCATCCTTCACCAGACGCAGGGCGATAGCTTTACCGATGCCCTGACCGGCGCCGGTGACAAGTGCGACTTTTTCCATTTTCATTTCCTTTTGTAGTGACTCACAGTATTTGGCTGAGATGGAGCTGGCCCATCAGCAGAGGGTTATCGCGATAATCGACCGGAATGGCGACCACCGCCGGGCCGTCGACGTCCATCGCCGCGCGCAGGGTCGGCTCCAGGGCGTCGGCGCTCTCTACCGCGAACCCCCTGGCCCCGAAGGCTTCGGCGTAGACCTTGAAATCGACCGGGCCGAACTCCACCCCGGAGAGGCGCTGATATTTTTTCTGTTCCTGAATCGCCACCATGTTGTAGCCGTTATCGACCCAGATGATGTGCAGAATATTGGCGTGCAGGCGCACGGCGGTCTCCAGCTCCATGCTCGACTGCAGGAAGCCGCCATCGCCGGACACCGGGACCACCTTGCCTG
>NZ_JAQGFU010000408.1:0-1474 GCF_030078455.1 Klebsiella sp. Ech2A
CCACTCGGCCTGCCGGTCGAGCAGCGGCGCGGCCAGCAGCGGTTCAACAAACGCCAGCAGCGCCGGCGCATCGGCGCTGACCAGCGCCAGCGCCTCCTCGCGGTTGTCCCACAGCACGGCGTCCGGGTACTCCAGCAGCAGACCGATTACCTTGAGGATCCGCATTAGTCTCTCTCCCCGATATTGATCGCATCGATGCGCTGGCTGTTAAACAGGTTGAATTTGGTATCCGAGCCGTGGCAGCCGTCGCCGAAGGTGAAGCCGCAGCCATTTTTTTCCGGGAAGGCGTCCTCCGCCATTTCGCGATGGCTGGTGGGGATCACGAAGCGGTCTTCGTAGTTGGCGATCGCCAGGTAGCGGTACATATCCTCTACCTGCTCGACGCTGAGGCCGACCTCTTCGATGGCGCGGGTATCGGTGACGCCTTCTACGGTTTGGGAGCGCTTGTAGTGGCGCATCGCCATCATGCGCTTCAGGGCGCGCAGCACCGGGCCGGTGTCGCCCGCGCTCAGCAGGTTGGCCAGATACTGCACCGGAATACGCAGGCTTTCGACCGCCGGCAGAATGCTGCCGTTGTTCGGCAGGCCGCCGGCGTCGGCAACCGACTGGATCGGCGACAGCGGCGGCACGTACCAGACCATCGGCAGCGTGCGGTATTCCGGATGCAGCGGCAGCGCCAGCTTCCAGTCCATCGCCAGCTTATAGACCGGTGATTTCTGCGCGGCGTCGATGACGTTATGCGGGATCCCCTGCTTCAGGGCCTCCTCAATCACCGCCGGATCGTGCGGGTTAAGGAACACGTCGCACTGACGCTCGTAGAGGTCGGTTTCATGCTCGGTGCTGGCCGCTTCTTCGATGCGGTCCGCGTCGTACAGCAGCACCCCGAGATAGCGGATACGCCCGACGCAGGTCTCCGAACAGACCGTCGGCTGGCCGGATTCGATGCGCGGATAGCAGAAGATGCATTTTTCCGACTTGCCGCTTTTCCAGTTGAAGTAGATTTTTTTGTACGGGCAGCCGCTGATGCACATGCGCCAGCCGCGGCACTTGTCCTGGTCGATCAGCACGATGCCGTCTTCTTCACGCTTGTAGATGGCGCCGCTCGGGCAGGTGGCGGCGCAGCTCGGGTTGAGGCAGTGCTCGCACAGGCGCGGCAGGTACATCATGAAGGTGTTTTCAAACTGGCCGTACATCTCTTTCTGCATCGCCTCGAAGTTGCGATCGCGGGCGCGCTTTTCAAACTCGCCGCCGAGCAGCTCCTCCCAGTTGGGGCCCCAGGTGATTTTATCCATCCGCTTGCCGCTAATCAGCGAGCGCGGGCGGGCGGTGGGCAGGTGCTTGCCTTCGGGGGCGGTATGCAGATGCTGATAGTCGTAGGTAAAGGGCTCGTAATAGTCGTCGATCCCCGGCAGCACCGGGTTGGCGAAGATTTTAGACAGCACGCCGACGCGGCTGCCGAGGCGCGGCGTGAGCT
>NZ_JAQGFU010000409.1:0-1465 GCF_030078455.1 Klebsiella sp. Ech2A
GATGCAGCGACGCCATGCCGAGGTCAATCGCCCGCTGGTTCATCTCAATGACGCGTGCCCCCTTGTTGCCGTAGCTCTTTTCCACCGCCTGTTTGAGATAGTTCGCGGCGGTCTGCGGATCGATAATCGCCGCCAGCTTAAAGAACGCCGCCTGCATCAGCATATTAAAACGCCCGCCCAGCCCGAGCTCGCGGGCAATATCTACGGCGTTGAGGGTGTAAAAACGGATATTTTCCCGCGCCAGATAGCGCTTAAAGCCGGCGGGCAGGTGCTGCTCAAGCTCGGCATCGGACCAGCTGCAGTTGAGCAAAAAGGTGCCCCCCGGCTTTAGCCCATCCAGCAGCTCATAGCGTTCAACCCAGGACTGCTGCGAACAGGAGATAAAATCCGCCCGGTGGATCAGATAGGGCGAGGTGATCGGCCGGTCGCCGAAGCGCAGGTGCGACACGGTAATGCCGCCGGATTTTTTCGAGTCGTAGGAAAAATAGGCCTGCGCGTAGAGATCGGTCCTGTCGCCAATGATCTTGATCGCGCTTTTATTCGCCCCAACCGTGCCGTCCGAGCCCATTCCCCAGAATTTACAGGCGGTGATGCCCGCGTGAGAAACCTCCAGCGTCTTCTGGCGAGCCGGCAATGAGGTAAAGGTGACATCATCGATAATCCCCAGCGTGAAGCCATCCATCGGCAGCGGCCGGTTGAGATTGTCAAACACGGCGGCGATATCGTTGGGCAGAACGTCCTTCCCACCCAGCGCATAGCGGCCGCCGACAATCAGCGGCGGATCGTCGTGATGATAGAAGGCGTTTTTAATGTCAAGACAGAGCGGCTCGGCCTGGGCCCCCGGCTCCTTAGTACGATCGAGTACGGCAATGCGCCGGACGGATGTCGGCAGCTGAGCAAAGAAGTGCGCCAGCGAAAAGGGGCGGAACAGGTGCACGCTGAGCAAGCCGACCTTCTCTCCCGCCGCGTTCAGCGTCTCCACCACCTCCTGAACGGTGTCGCACACCGATCCCATCGCGATAATCACCCGTTCGGCATCCGCCGCGCCGGAATAGTTGAACAGATGGTATTCCCGTCCGGTAATGGCGCTGATTTGCGCCATGTAGCCTTCGACCAGCTCGGGAAGAGCCTGGTAAAAGCGGTTCCCCGCTTCCCGCTCCTGAAAGTAGATGTCCGGGTTTTGCGCGGTGCCGCGAATGACCGGATGATCCGGATGCAGCGCGTTACGGCGAAAGCTCTCCAGCGCGGGCCGATCGAGCAGCGTTTCCAGCTGCTCATACTCCAGCACCTCAATTTTTTGAATTTCGTGCGAGGTGCGAAAGCCGTCGAAGAAATTAATGAACGGGATACGCCCTTTTATCGCCGCCAGGTGCGCCACGGCGGAGAGGTCCATCACCTGCTGACCGTTGTTTTCCGCCAGCATCGCGCAGCCGGTCTGCCGCACCGCCCTCACTTCCTGATGATC
>NZ_JAQGFU010000040.1:0-31273 GCF_030078455.1 Klebsiella sp. Ech2A
CCGCCGGGTGATGGGGATGGCCCCCAGCGATTACTTCCGCTCGCCGGAGTGATGGCCGCCGCTGAGCGCATTGCACAGCGCCTGCAGCGAGGCGCGGGCGACATCGTTATCGATCCCGACCCCCCAGCGGCTGTCGCCATTCGGGAAGACGCAGCGGATATAGGCCACCGAACGGCTGTCGCTGCGCTCGCCGAGGGTATGCTCGTGATAATCCTTAATCACAAACTGTTGCTTAAGCAGCGCGCTCAGCCCGCTTGCCGCGGCAGAGAGCAGCCCGTTGCCGTGCCCCTGCAGCCTGCGGGTCTCTCCGTAGGCCCTGAGCGTTGCCTGCAGCGAGAGCTGGCCGTCCTGCTGGCTGTCGCTTTTATAATCCAGCAGCGCCAGCGGCGGTGCCGCCACCAGGCCGTAGCGCTCGCGGAACAGCTGCCACAGGGCGTTTTGCGTCATCTCCTTGCCGTGACTATCGGTTTCGCGCTGTACGTGCTGGCTGAAATCCTGTTGCAGCATGCGCGGCAGCTTTAAGCCGTGATTCTGCTCAATCAGCCACGCGCTGCCGCTCTTACCCGACTGGCTGTTGACGCGGATAACCGCTTCATAGCTGCAGCCGATATCCTGCGGGTCGACGGGCAGGTAGGGCATCTGCCAAACTTCGCCGGGCCGGCGGGCGTCGAAGCCTTTCTTAATCGCATCCTGATGCGAGCCGGAAAACGCGGTGTAGGCGAGGCTTCCGGCCCACGGATGGCGCGGGTGAACCGGCAGCTGGTTGCAGCTCTCGACAATCTCCACGACCCGCTTCATCTCCGGGAAGGTGAGCTGAGGGCCGACGCCCTGGCTGTAGAGATTCATGGCGAGGGTTACCAGACAGACGTTGCCGGTGCGTTCGCCGTTACCAAACAGGCAGCCTTCAACGCGGTCGGCGCCGGCCATCACCGCCAGCTCGGCGCTGGCAACGCCGGTTCCGCGGTCGTTATGCGGGTGGACGCTGATGCAGACGTCGGCGCGTCGCGAGAAGTGACGGCAAAAATACTCAATTTGATCGGCATAGACGTTGGGGGTGTTGACCTCCACGGTGGCGGGCAGGTTGATAATCATCGGGCGTTCGGCGCAGGGCTGCCAGATGTCCGCCACCGCTTCGCAGATCTCCAGCGCAAACTCCGGCTCGGTGAAGCAGAAGGTTTCCGGCGAGTACTCGTACTGCCAGCGCGTTTGCGGCTGCCGTTCGCACTGCTCGCGGATCAGCCGGGTGGCGCGGGTCGCCAGCTCAACCACCTGCGCTTTTTCCATACCGAAGACCAGCCGGCGAAACAGCGGCGCGGTGGCGTTATACAGATGCACGGTGGCGCTGTGGGCGTCGCGCAGCGATTCGAAGGTGCGCAGGATTAAATCCTCCCGCGCCTGGGTCAGCACCTGAATGGTGACGTCCTCGGGGATACGCTGCTCCTCAATCAGCTGGCGAACGAAGTTGAAATCGGTCTGCGATGCGGACGGGAAGGCGACTTCAATCTCTTTGAATCCACACTCCAGCAGCAGGTTCCAGAACTGCAGCTTGCGCGCGCCGTCCATCGGCTCCGCCAGCGCCTGGTTGCCGTCCCGCAGGTCGGTAGAGAGCCAGCGCGGCGCGTGGGCAATTTGCCGGTCCGGCCAGCGGCGGTCGGGCAGGGATATCACCGGCGAGGGGCGATACTTTTGGTGAGGATTTTTCAGCATGATGAGCTCCTTGAGTTGGATCTTTATCCTGCACGACAAGGAGAGCAGGGTGCTTTAGCGCAGTGGACAGAAGCTAGCGCAAACTGGACAGGCGGGCGTTTTTATCGGCCAATAAAAAAGGGATCCGCAGATCCCTTAGTATTAACGCTAGTGCGCACCGCCTCCGCCGCCGCCCGCGCTGAACGGCGGTCGGGCAAACCACACCAGCCCTAACAGCAGGATAAAGATCCCCGCGGAGACCCAGAATATTTCGTTGGCGGAAATAATCAGCCCTTGGTTGGTTATCTGCTGGGCTATCCAGCCGGACGCCTGCTGCTGGGTCATCCCCAGCCCCTGCAGCTGCTCATACATCTGCTGAGCGTTAGGGTTGTAGGGCGTGATCGACTCGGTGAGCTGCGCATGGTGCAGCGCCTCGCGGTTGGTCCACATGGTGGTGGTTATCGAGGTCCCGATAGAGCCCGCCAGCGTACGGGTGAAGTTCGACAGGCTCGAGGCCGCCGCCAGCCGCTCTGCCGGCAGGCCGGACAGGGTGATGGTGGTCAGCGGCATAAAGAAGCAGGCCACCGCGAAGCCCTGGATAAACTGCGGCCAGGCCGAGGCGCCGAAGTCCATCCCCGGTTCGAAGGTCCATGCGCGCCAGTAGAAGCACACCGCATACATGATAAAGCTGAAGGTCACCAGCCGACGCATATCGAGCTTATGGGCAAAGCGGCCGATAATCGGCGAGAGGATAACCGGGATCACCCCCACCGGCGCCGACGCCAGGCCCGCCCAGGTCGCGGTGTAGCCGTAGACCTCCTGCAGCAGCTGCGGCAGCAGAACGATAGCGCCGAAGTAGAGCATATAGGCGAGGCTGATACACAGGCAGCCGATGGTGAAGTTTCGCGACTTAAATAGCGAAAGGTCGACTATCGGGTTGTCGTCGGTAAGCTCCCAGACGATCAGGAAGCTGATGGCCACCACCGCCACCACCGTCAGGACGACAATCTCCGTGGAGGCGAACCAGTCCAGCTCCTTGCCGCGATCGAGCATCACCTGCAGGCTGCCGATACCAATCACCAGCAGCGCCAGCCCGACGCCGTCGATGCGCCGCTGCTCGGTGCGGGTTTCCCGGCTGCGCAGGGTTTGCAGCGTCATTATCACCACCGCAACGCCAATCGGGACGTTGATAAAGAAGATCCAGCCCCAGTGGTAGTTGTCGCTGATATAGCCGCCGAGGATCGGCCCGCAGATTGGCGCCACGATAACCGTCATCGACCACAGCGCCAGGGCGATGGAGCGTTTTGCCGGCGGGTAGTTGCTGAGCAGCAGGCTCTGCGACAGCGGGATCAGCGGACCGGCGACGATCCCCTGAATCACGCGGAAGAAAATCAGCATCGTCAGGCTGTTGGACACGCCGCAGGCCCAGGAGGCGATGGCAAACGCCACCGTTGACCACAGGAACAGCTTCACTTCCCCTACGCGTTTTGCCAGCCAACCGGTTATCGGAATGGAGATGGCGTTTGCCACCCCAAACGAGGTAATCACCCAGGTGCCCTGGCTCAGGGACGAGCCAAGGTTACCGGCGATGGTTGGGATAGCCACGTTGGCGATCGTGGAGTCCAGCACCTGCATGAAGGTCGCAAGCGACAGCGCAATGGTCATGATGACCAGCTGCGCGCCCTCCAGCGGTTTTTGCTGTTGCATTACGCTCACCCCGAATTATCCGGCGTTAGCCTGGATGATGCCGTCGATCAGTTTATTCACCGGCTCAAGGGCGATTTCACGGGCATTGCTTTCATAAGCCGGGTCTTTACGCGTCTGGTTAGCCAGCACCGCGCCGTCGCGGTTGGTGGTATCCACCTCAACCAGCGTAGAGAGGCCAATGCGCAGCGGGTGCTCCGCCAGCTGTTTTTCATCGAGCTCGATACGCACCGGCAGACGCTGGACTACTTTAATCCAGTTGCCGGTGGCGTTTTGCGCCGGCAGCAGGGAGAAGGCGCTGCCGGTCCCCATATCCAGCCCCACGACCTTACCGGTGTATTTCACATCGTCGCCGTAGATATCGCTGATGACGGTGGCCGACTGGCCGATGCGCATATGCGCCAGCTGGGTCTCTTTGAAGTTGGCGTCAACCCACAGATTCGTCGCCGGAACGACCGCCATCAGCGGAGTGGTCGGGCTTATCTGCGCCCCGGGCTGTACCGAACGGCGGGAAACGTAGCCGCTAATCGGGCTGACGATCTGCGTACGCTGCAGGGCCAGCCAGGCGTTACGCACTTCGGTGGCCGCCTGCAGGACGGCAGGCTGCTGCTCGAGGCGGGTGCCGAGGATAATGGCCTGGTTGGCGTTAAACTGCTGCACCGCCACGTCGAGTTCGGCCTGGGCGCTGGCGACGGTATCGCGAGCGTGCTGTAGCTCCTCGCGGCCGATCAGGTTAGCGGCTCCCAGCGGGATACGGCGGTTGAGGTCGGTTTGCGCCTGTGAGAGCGCGGTTTTTTTGACGTCGATATTGGCCTGCAGCTGCTTGCTGTTGATCATCGACTGGCGCGTTTGGCGCACGCTGGCGGCCAGCTGGGTTTGCGCTTTCTCAAACGCCTGCTGGGCATCGGTCTGGTCGAGGGTGACCAGCGGATCGCCTTTTTGCACGAAATCAGTGTTGTCGGCCCAGACTTTCGTCACGCTGCCGGACACCTGCGCCATGATTTGAACCTGATTCCCTGCCACATAGGCGTCATCGGTCTCTTCGTAATGACGCAGCACCAAAAACCAATAAATCCCATATGCCACGGCAACAATAATAAAGAGCAATGTCAGCAGCAGAAGGGCACCCTTGCGCTTCCCTTTCTTGCTGCCCGGTTGCTGCGGGATTTGGCTCTCCGCATTTGCGCTCATGTTATTCTCCACGATCTTATTATTTCACATCGGCTGGGCCGACCTGTTTATCAGAAAGGCCAGCAGAAGATCTGCTGGCCTGGTCTGTTTTTCCTTGTCAATTCAGAAAGAATTCGAGCGGTTCCGCGCCTAGCGCAGAGACTCCGCAAGCACACCGTCTTCTTCCATCTGGTCAAGACGACCAAGCAGTTTACGGGTGATGTGCTCGAGCTGATCTTTTTCGCTGGTGCTTAAAGAAGACCAGAGCTGATGCAGGCAGTTATGCTGCGGAGGCAGAACCTCGCGCAAAAACTGATGACCTTTTTCGGTAAGCTGCAGATGCAGACAGCGGCGATCGTTATCGCTTTCACGGCGTTCAATCCAGCCGCGTTTTTCCAGCTCGTCGGCAATACGGGTGGCGTTGGTGCGTGACGACCCCAGGGCGCAGCTCAGCTCGGAGGGCTGAATGCTGTGGTTTTCCTGAGATTCCAGGGTGATCAGCGCCATAAATAATGTCTCGTTAATTCCCTGCGCTTTCAGCATTTTATTGCGATTTTCCAGTAGCTTACCCTGCATGTGCATGCAGAGGCGAGTTAACAGAATCTCCTGGAAAGGGAAATCTTCGTGACGGCTGGCGCGGAATTTGAGCATTTGCTCAATGGGAGTAAACGAACTATCCATTTGGGTATGACCTCATTAATTACAGCCGATATAATAACTATTGTGACAAATAAATCAAATGAATTATTGATTAAAATTGATACGTTAAACCTATAGTCAGGAGAAAAATCTCTTTGCCGGTTCGTAGGTTAGCGCACATGGGGGACGGGAGATAGTGGGCGGCAGAAGAGGAGGTTATTTCGTGGAGCCGCAAAAAAGGAGGCGGTTCCCGGGCCGGGTACCTCCCGGGAACCTCCGGCGGCGTGACGCGCGCCGGAGCAGTATGGCAACTTGACGAGGGCAGATTATTTCTGCGCCGCCAGCGCCTCTTTCAGCCAGCCGTCAAACTGCTGCTGGTGGGCTTTGATCCAGCCGTCAACGTGGCCCTGGATATCCGCTTCTGAAGCGTGACCTTCATGCATCATCGCATTCTCGGCGTTAATGTCGGCAATCGGCAGCTTCATGATGCTGAACAGCTTCGCCGCCGCCGGGTTTTTCTCGGCCCAGGCTTTGTTGGCCACAATGTGCATGGTGCTCACCGGGAAGCCGTAGTTGGCGCCGTTAGCCAGTTTGGTATCGATGTTCTTCTGCACGCCCGGCAGGGAGGAGAACGGTACCTGCAGCCAGACCACGTCTTTACCCGGCTTCAGCACGTCGCTGACCCAGTACGGCGTCCAGGTGTAATAAATCACCGGCTTGCCTTCTTTATAGCGTGCGATGGTATCGGCCATCATCGCGGCATAGTTACCCTGGTTATGCACCACGGTGTTGCTCAGGCCATAGGCATCAAGCTGGTGGTTAATCACCGCTTCACAGCCCCAGCCCGGCGTACAGCCGGTGAGATCGGCTTTACCGTCGCCGTTGGTATCAAACAGTTTGGCGATTTTCGGGTCTTTCAGCTGATCGATGGATTTAATGTGATACTGCTCGGCGGTTTTCTTATCAATCAGGTAGCCCTGCGCCGCGCCGTTCACATAAACGCCCTCGCGATAGAAGCTCTTGTCCCCGCCGGCCGCGGCGTACATGTCGTCATGCAGCGGCTGCCAGTTAACGGCGGTAAAGGTGGCGTCGCCGGAGGCGAGCGAGGTGTAGCCGACGTTGTAGTCAACTTCGCTCGGCTTATCGACGGTGTAGCCCAGCTTCTCCAGCGCGCGGCTGACCAGCAGGGTCTGGAAGGTCTCTTCGGTGATGGTGCTCTGAATCGGTTTGACGGTGATGCCTTTACCCGGCAGGTCGGCGGCAACGGCGCCGGTGGCAATGAGTGCGGTGAACGCTGTGGCAAGAATCGCTGTATGTCGCATCGTTGTTCCTCATAAATAAGAAAGGATGACTGCTGGCCCGGCAGGCGCAATGCCGCCGGGCGATGAGATGATTATTTACTGAAGGGACGGGTGATTAGCCCCAGCGGGCCGGTGGTGTACCAGCGGCGGCTGCCGCGGCTGCGCGAATCGCGCCCGACGGCCTGAGTCAGGCGGTCAAGAATGATGGCGAGGATAACAATCCCGACGCCGCCCACGCTTGCGAGGCCCATATCAAGGCGGCCGATCCCGCGCAGTACCATCTGGCCGAGGCCGCCGACGGCGATCATCGAGGCGATAACCACCATCGACAGCGCCAGCATCAGCGTCTGGTTGACCCCGGCCATAATGGTCGGCATTGCCAGCGGCAGCTGAACTTTAAACAGCAGCTGGCGCGGGCTGGCGCCGAAGGAGCGCGAGGCTTCAATCAGATCCGCCGGCACCTGGTTAATCCCCAGAATGGTCAGACGCACGATGGGCGGCAGGGCAAAGATAATGGTCACCACCACGCCTGGAACGTTACCAATCCCGAATAGCATAACGATGGGCACCAGGTAGACGAACGCCGGCGTGGTCTGCATGGCATCGAGCAGCGGACGAATAATTTTGGCCGCACGCGGGCTGCGCGCCAGCCAGATCCCCAGCGGCAGGCCGATCAGCATACAGAACAGCAGGGCGGTCAGCACCAGCGCCAGGGTGACCATCGCCTGCGACCAGGCGCCGATAGCGCCGATGGCCACCAGCGAGATCAGCGTGGCGACGCCCATGCCGACGCTGGAGATCTGCCAGGCGATCAGGGCGAATAGCACAATCGCCA
Organism: Klebsiella sp. Ech2A; assembly: GCF_030078455.1. NCBI lineage: Bacteria > Pseudomonadati > Pseudomonadota > Gammaproteobacteria > Enterobacterales > Enterobacteriaceae > Klebsiella > Klebsiella sp. Ech2A. The sequence continues at coordinate 7,336 of NZ_JAQGFU010000040.1, forward strand.
CCGGCGCGGGCATCCCTAGCAGCAGCTGCTGGAAGGCGCTGAGTATGTAGTCAACCGGCACGCGGATCCCCTGGAACAGCGGGCGGAAGTGCATCACTATCCAGTCGATACCGTGCGTCACCCAGCTGTCGAGCGGGATCAGCGTCTTATGGAACGGGTCCATGATGTTGAAATGTTCCGGCTGCGGCGCCGGGGCGCTGTTCAGCCAGTCGGCGCCGCCGCCGTCGGCAGGCGCGGCGGCCGGCGTGCCCCAGGCATCGGCAGATTGTGCGGCGCTATCCGCCGCCGGTGCGGTATCCCACGGGTTAGATTGATCAGCCATTGTTTGCCCCCTCGCGATCTAAAGCCTGCAGCAGCATTCGTTTAGAAATGATGCCGATATACTGATACCCTTCATCCACAACCGGCACCGCGCACGGTGCCTGGCCTACGTGGGAGAGCAGGTCGCTCAGCGACGTTTGCGCATCCACCGCCAGCGGGGAGTCGAGTAACGCCGCGTCAATTCCCTGACCTTCGCTCAGCGCGGATTTCAGCGAATCAATGGAGACAATGCCGACAAACTTATTACCGCGCTCAATCACATAGCCATATTCGCGGTCTTCATCCTGGAGTAATTTCAGCGCCGAACGGGGGCCAAAGCCCGGCGTTTTACGAATTAAGCCAACCGGGCTGCGGCGGGCAATATCTTTGGCGCTGAATACCTGACTAATATCGACGCCGCGGAAGAAGGTTTTCACATAATCATTGGCCGGATTATTGAGGATTTCATCGGGAGTCCCGACCTGAATAACCTCGCCATTTTGCATGATGGCAATCCGGTCGCCGATGCGCATAGCTTCATCCAGATCGTGGGAAATAAAGACCACGGTGCGCTGATGTTTGGCCTGTAATTTGGTCAGCTCATCCTGCATTTCGGTACGAATTAAGGGATCGAGGGCCGAGAAGGCTTCATCCATTAGCAGGATATCGGGGTTAATCGCCAGCGCGCGGGCGAGCCCGACGCGTTGACGCATCCCGCCGGAGAGTTCATCCGGATAAGCGTGAGCATAGTTTTCCAGACCGACCTGGCGCAGCGCTTCCAGCGCTTTCTCCTGCCGCTCCTGGGTTGAGGTGCCGGCCAGCTCCATGCCAAAGGCGGCATTGTCCAGCACGGTCATATGCGGCATCAGCGCAAACGACTGAAACACCATGGCGATCTTTTTCCTGCGCACCTCGCGCAGCTCGGATTCAGATATTTTGGCGATATCCACGCCGTCAATCAGCACCTGTCCGCGGGTGGGTTCAATCAGGCGATTGAGAAGGCGAACCATGGTGGATTTTCCCGATCCGGAAAGCCCCATGATGACGAATATCTCGCCTTCTTCAATGGTCAGACTGGCATCTTTGACGCCAAGTGAAAGCCCCGTTTTTTCCAGCAGTTGTTCTTTAGTAAATCCTTTTTCAATATATTTGAACGCTCGCTGCGGATGCTCGCCAAATATCTTATAGAGATTCTTAATTTCTAATTTAATTGCCATGCAATAGAGAGTTTCCCGTTATTTGTATTATGTCGATATGGTACCTGGTGGAGATAATTACCTTTTTACACCCTAACATACTCAGATTCTGTGACAACCCTCAATGTCCAGGAATGGCCGATATGGCACGGGGGCAATGCCGGCGCACTCCCCGTGATATAAGGGCTGAGCGTTGATTTCGCGCCGGTAATATTTTTAAGATTCTCTGGGTAATTATTGGCAAAACTGCGGAGTTTGGGCTGAATATGACAGGAAGATTTCGCGAGAATAGCAGAACGGATAATGGTGTGATGAATGGAAATAATGTGAAAGAGATCACCAGGAATCGAGTGAATATATTCCTGGTGAAAGTAAGGTTAAAAGTCCCAGTCGGCGTCGGCGGTTTCTTCGGTTTTACCCATCACGTAGGACGATCCTGAGCCGGAGAAAAAGTCGTGGTTTTCATCGGCGTTTGGCGAGAGCGCGGCGAGGATCGCCGGATTGACCGCGGCCATTTCTGCCGGGAACAGCGCCTCATAGCCCAGGTTCATCAGCGCCTTGTTGGCGTTGTAGCACAGGAAGGCGGTGACCTCCTCAGCCCAGCCGCTTTCGGCGTACAGCTGCTGGGTGTAGGCCAGCTCGTTATCGTAGAGATCCATCAGCAGGTCGAGGGCGAAATTCTTCAGCTCCTCCCGCTTTTCGGCGCTGACTTTTTCCAGCCCCTTCTGATATTTGTAGCCGATGTAATAGCCGTGCACCGCCTCGTCGCGGATGATCAGGCGAATCAGGTCGGCGGTATTGGTCAGCTTGCCGCGGCTGGAGAAGTACATCGGCAGCCAGAATCCGGAATAGAAGAGGAAGGATTCGAGGAAGACGCTGGCGATTTTCTTCTTCAGCGGCTCGTCCGCCCGGTAATACTCCAGCATCAGCTCGGCTTTGCGCTGAAGCGGGGCGTTCTCTTCGCTCCAGGCGTAGGCGGCGTCGACGTCCCTGGTCTGGCACAGGGTGGAGAAAATCGAGCTGTAGGAGCGGGCGTGCACCGCCTCCATAAAGCTGATATTCGACATCACCGCCTCCTCGTGCGGGGTGAGGGCGTCGTTCATCAGCGCCGGCGCGCCGGCGGTATTCTGAATGGTATCGAGCAGCGTCAGGCCGGTGAAAACGCGGATGGTCAGCTGCTGCTCCATCGGGCTCAGGGCCTGCCACGCGGGGATATCGTTGGACAGCGGCACCTTCTCCGGCAGCCAGAAGTTGCTGGTCAGGCGGTTCCACACCTCCAGGTCCTTGTCGTCCTGAATCTTATTCCAGTTAATGGCGCTAATGCGCGATAGATGGGTCATCGGGTTCTCCTTACAGCGCGCAGGACACGCAGCCCTCAATTTCGGTACCTTCCAGCGCCAGCTGGCGCAGGCGGATGTAGTAGAGCGTCTTAATGCCTTTTTTCCACGCGTAGATCTGCGCCCGGTTGATATCGCGGGTGGTGGCGGTATCGGGGAAAAAGAGCGTTAAAGAGAGCCCCTGATCGACATGTCGCGTGGCCTCGGCGTAGGTGTCGATAATTTTTTGCGGGCCAATCTCATACGCGTCCTGGTACAACTCCAGGTTGTCGTTGGTCATAAACGGGGCCGGATAGTAAACCCGCCCGGTCTTGCCCTCTTTGCGGATCTCTATCTTCGAGACGATCGGATGGATGCTCGAGGTCGCGTGGTTGATATAGGAGATCGAGCCGGTGGGCGGCACCGCCTGCAGATTGCGGTTATAGATCCCGTAACGCATCACGTCCTCGCGCAGCTGCTGCCACATGTGGCGATCGGGCAGGACGATGCCGGCGCGGGCGAACAGCTCGCGGACTTTCGTCGTTTTCGGCTGCCAGTCGCCCTGCAGATACTGCTGGAAATACTCCCCGCTGGCGTAGCGCGATTGCGAGAAGCCGGCGAAACGCTGGCCGCGCTCGCGCGCCATCAGCATCGAGGTGTGCAGCGCATGCCAGGTCACGGTGTAAAAATAGAGGTTGGTGAAGTCCAGCCCCTCCGGGCTGCCGTAGGCGATGCCCTCCCGCGCCAGATAGCCGTGCAGGTTCATCTGCCCCAGCCCGATGGCGTGAGAGGCCGCGTTGCCGGCTGCCACCGAAGGCACCGAGCGAATGTCGCTCATATCGGACACCGCCGTCAGGCCGCGAATGGCGACTTCAACCGTGCGGGCAAAGTCGGGCGAATCCATGGTATGGGCGATATTTAACGAGCCGAGATTGCAGGAGATATCCTGGCCGACGCTGGCGTAATCGAGGTTTTCGTCAAAGGTCGAGGGGGTGTTGACCTGCAAAATTTCCGAGCACAGGTTGCTCATGTTCACCCGCCCGGCAATCGGGTTGGCGCGGTTAACGGTGTCTTCAAACATGATGTACGGGTAGCCGGACTCAAACTGAATCTCCGCCAGCCGCTGGAACAGATCGCGGGCGCGGATCCAGCGCTTGCTGACCCGCTCGTCGGCGACCAGCTGCGGGTACATCTCGCTGACGGCGATATCGCCAAACGCCTTACCGTACAGCCGCTCGACGTCGTAGGGCGAGAACAGCGCCATCTGCGCGTCGTCTTTCGCCAGCTGGAAGGTGACGTCCGGGATAACGACGCCGAGCGACAGGGTTTTGATGCGGATTTTCTCATCGGCATTTTCGCGCTTGGTGTCGAGGAAGCGCAGGATATCCGGATGATGCGCGTGCAGATAGACCGCCCCGGCGCCCTGGCGCGCGCCGAGCTGGTTGGCGTAGGAGAAGGCATCTTCCAGCATTTTCATCACCGGGATCACCCCTGAGGACTGGTTCTCGATGCGCTTAATCGGCGCGCCGGCCTCGCGCAGGTTCGACAGCAGGAAGGCTACGCCGCCGCCGCGCTTTGAGAGCTGCAGCGCCGAGTTCACCGCCCGGCCAATCGACTCCATGTTGTCTTCGATGCGCAGCAGGAAGCAGGAGACCAGCTCTCCGCGCTGCTGCTTGCCGGCGTTCAGGAAGGTGGGGGTCGCTGGCTGGAAGCGACCGCTCAGGATCTCGTCGGTCAGTTGGCGGGCCAGGGTTTCGTCGCCCTGCGCCAGGCTTAGCGCCACCATGCAGGTGCGGTCGGCGAAGTGCTCAAGGTAGCGCTTGCCGTCGAAGGTTTTCAGCGTATAGCTGGTGTAGAACTTCCAGGCGCCGAGGAAGGTCTGGAAGCGAAAATTATGGCGCTCGGCGTGGGCAAAGAGCGCCAGCACAAAGCTGCGGTCGTAGCTCTCCAGCACGCCGGCGTCGTAGTAGCCTTCGGCCACCAGCCACTCCAGCTTATCGTTCTGGCTGGCGAAAGAGACGGTGTTAGCCTCGACGTGGGTTGCCATAAAGGCGTCCACCGCCTGGCGGTCCTTGTCAAACGGGATCCGCCCGCTGCTGTCGTACAGATTCAGCATGGCGTTGAGGGCGTGGAAATCCGGCGCCTCTGCGGTTAGACGTTCTGCGGTTGTTGTTGCCAAAATTCGCTTACTCCTTTACGCACGTTGTCGACATCTTGTGGGGTGCCCATCAGCTCAAAGCGATAGAGGTACGGCACGCTGCATTTCTGCGCGACAACGTCGCCGGCCCGGCCGTAGGCGTCGCCAAAGTTGCGGTTGCCTGCGGCGATGACGCCACGAATTAACTGACGATTGTGGGGATCGTTTAAAAAGCGGATCGCCTGGCGCGGCACGGCGCCTGCGGTTCCGCCGCCGCCGTAGCTGGGGACGATGAGAATATAGGGTTCGTCTACCTGGATCCGCTCCCGCTCGTTAAGCGGAATGCGCACCGCGGGCAGCCCCAGACGCTGGACGAACCGGTGCGTATTTTCGGAGCTGCTGGAGAAGTAGACGATGAGGCTCATGCGCTCGCCGCCGCGACGGGACGCAGGCGATTAATCATATCCGGACGGAAGCCGGACCAGCGGGTCTCGCCGGCAATCACCACCGGCAGCTGGCGAAATCCCTGCTCGCGCAGCATCTCTGCGGCGTCGGGATGGTGCTCGATGTTGACCATCTCGAAGGCAAACCCGCGGCTCTCCATGGCGCGCTTGGTCGCGTGGCACTGAACGCAGTCATTTTTAGTGTAAATAGTAATGCGCATGATTCGTATTTCCATTTAAGATAACAGGACGGCGCAGAAAGGCGCAGCGGTTGGTATCGGTTAACTGTTCAGGAAATACTAGATGTAGTTGTCAAAAAGTTCAACCACGCAATATATAGCGTTTTAAAATAAGAAAAACCCCCAGGGAGCGATCCCATGAGGGCGGGGGCGGCCGGGCGTAAAACTACAGGCGCATGCTGACGGCAAGGCGGTTAAAGGCGTTCATCAGGCTGATGGCGAAGGTTAAATCGCTTATCTGACGCGGGCTAAAATGATCCAGCAGCGGCAGATAAACCTCATCTTCCGCATGGCTGCTGGCAATGTGGGTTACCGACTCGGCCCACGCCAGCGCCGCGCGCTCCGCGGCATCAAAGTGGGCGCTTACCCGCCAGCCGGCCAGCGCGTCGAGGCGGCCCTGGGCGACGCCGGATTTTCTCAGCGCTTTACTGTGCATCTCGAGGCAGAAGGCGCAGCCGTTAATCTGCGAAACGCGCAGGTAAACCAGCTCCAGCAGCGTGCCGTCGAGCTCGCTTTTTTCCAGCGCAACTTTCGCCTGTACCAGCGCGTTATAGACTTCCGGACTCAGTTCGTTATAGGGCTGACGCAGCGTGTTCATTTTTCTCTCCACATGAAGAGCTATCCCTTAGGCTGCACGGGACCTCGCGGCGGGCCCGGGCGGACGTCAACGGCGACGTCGGGTGAGATAGTCTCTAAGACGGCAGCCAAAATAGCACTATAATGGACTGCAAAAGATAGCCATATTTTAATGAAAAAAGCAGACCATAATGGAAGCCAAAAAAGCGCCACACTATCAGCGTATCGCCCGGCAGCTGAAATCCGCCATTGAGCGCGGCGAGCTGCCGCCGGGCAGCCGCCTGCCCGCCAGCAGGGTCTACGCTCAGGAGCTCGGCGTCTCGCGGGCGACGGTGGAAAACGCCTGGGGCGAGCTGGTGGCTCAGGGATGGCTTGAGCGGCGCGGCCAGGCGGGAACCTTCGTCAGCGAGCGCCTCAGCCCGCAGCAGGCGGCGCCGACGCGCCTGGCGGCCGGCAGCGAGCCGACAGCGCCCCTGCCGTTTAAAATGGGCCTGCCGGCGCTGGATCTTTTCCCGCGCGGCTTGTGGGCGCGGGTGATGGGCCGACGCCTGCGCACGCAAACCCGTTTCGATCTGGCGCCGGGAGAGCCCTGCGGTGAACCGATCCTGCGCCGGGCGATTGTCGATTATCTTCGCCTCTCGCGCAGCATTGAGTGCCAGCCGGAGCAGGTGCTGGTGACCGGCAGCTATGCCGCCTCGATGACGCTGATCCTGCGCACACTGGCCCGGCCCGGGCAGGACATGTGGATGGAGGACCCCGGCTTTCCGCTGATCCGTCCGGTGGTCACGGGGCAAAATGTGGTCATTAATCCGGTGCCGGTCGATGATGAAGGTATGGACGTGGATCACGCGCTGCGCTGCTTTCCAAAGGCGCACTTCGCGCTGTTGACGCCCGCTCACCAAAGCCCGACCGGCGTTGCGCTCTCGCTTGAGAGACGCAGGCAGCTGCTGGCCTGGGCGGCGCAAAACGACGGCTGGATTATCGAAGATGATTACGATAGCGAATTTCGCTATCGGGGCAAGCCGCTGCCGCCGCTGAAAAGTCTTGATGCCCCGCAGCGCGTGATCTACTGCGGAACGTTCAGCAAATCACTCTTTCCCGCGCTGCGCGCTGCGTGGCTGGTGGTTCCCCCGCCGCAGGTTGCCGCATTTCGTCGCCAGGCGGAGCTGATGAGCTGCAGCGTGCCGACGCTGTGGCAGCAGACGCTGGCCGATTTTATTCAGGAGGGGCATTTCTGGCGCCATCTGAAAAAAATGCGCGCCAGCTACGCCCTGCGCCGTCAGTGGCTGGAGTCGGCGCTGGCGGCCGCCGGCTTTGCGGTGGTTCCGCAGCTGGGCGGCATTCAGCTGGTGATTGCGACGCGCGGCGACGACCGGCTGCAGGCGCGGCGAGCAAGAGAGGCCGGGCTGGACGTTCAGGCGCTGAGCGACTGGCGGATGCAGAGCCGCGGTGAGGGAGGGCTGCTGGTGAGTTTTACCAATCTGACCTCCCCGGAGATGGCCGCTGACCTCGTGCGCCAGCTCGGGCAGGCCGTACGCGGCGGTGAGAAATAAAAAACCCCTGCATACCGACGGCATACAGGGGTTGACGCGTATTTGTTATCTTCGTCTTACGTTTATATTATCGACGCAAATTCAGCAATACGCCAATAAATAACCCAACAGCGGCGGCGGCGCCGACGCTCTGCCAGGGTTTGTCTCGCACGTAGGTATCGGCGCAGCCGGCGGCGTCACGCGCGGCCTGCTGCACGCGGTTGTTACCGTTAATGCGCGCGCGAGTCTCTTTCAGCAATGCCTGCGCCTTTTTGCGCGCAGCGTCCGCTTCGTCTTTAGCATCGCTGCCCCACGATTTCAGCACTTCTTCCAGCGTATCCGCTAATTGGCTGACATCGTTATGAATATCCTCAGCGCTTTCATCTACATTGTTGCGATTCACACGGTTGGCCATTGATTTCTCCCTTAATATCATCGATACCCGCCATACTTGAGGTTGTTCCTACGCTTCTGTCGTATTGCAACCAGAATTATTTAGGGTAGAGCGATAAGTGTAGGACAAGATTTTGAATTATGCTTTAAATCGTGGTTTCTGGAATTTTCCGAAAGCCCTGCCAATCAAGAATAAGGTAAGGTAAATGTGCGGTAAAAGATAACGAGGAATGAGTATGTATTTAAGACCCGATGAGGTGGCGCGTGTTCTTGAAAAAGCCGGCTTCACCATGGATGTTGTGACGCAAAAAGCGTACGGCTATCGCCGTGGCGATAATTATGTTTATGTGAACCGCGAAGCGCGCATGGGGCGTACCGCTTTAATTATTCATCCGGCGCTGAAAGAGCGCAGCAATACGCTGGCGGACCCCGCTTCGGATATCAAGACCTGCGATCATTACGAGCAGTTCCCGCTCTATTTAGCCGGTGATGCGCAGCAGCATTATGGTATTCCACACGGATTCAGCTCACGTATTGCGCTTGAGCGCTTTCTGAGTGGCTTATTTGGCGAAGCGCAGCCGACGATGTCCCATAGTTAACTCACAGTTAACCGGCGGATTTGCGCATTAACGTGCGGGCAAATTGCCGCTGGGGGATGATAACAAGGAAGTGGATGCAGTGAGCGACTGGCGCGGGCCAGTCGCTGGCTGGTCACCGGCTCAGGCCTTGGCCTGGCGGTAGGCGCTGACGCGGAACAGACGGCGGCAGTAATCAAGAAAGTAGCCATACGCCGCGCCCATCAGCATTGAAATGACGATATTCGAACTCACCGCCGCGGCAATCTGATGCCAGTCGGCACCCACGACAAACAGAATCGCGACGTACACCGGCGACTGGAAGGTCACATAGGCGACAACGTCGGCAACATTCTTCATCCAGCCTGCGGGGCTGATATGGCGCGCCAGGCGCATCGCGCGGTCGCGGTAAAAACCGTAGGGCACCGCAATAATAATGTTTACCGGAATAGCGACCAGACGTGACGATAACGACTGCTCAAAAGTCATTCCGGAGAGGAAAATCTCGATCATCATGTTTACGACGGTGCAGTACACGACCATCGCAAAGGTGTCTGCTACCGCATGACGCAAGCGGGACTGCGCAGAGAACATCGGTATGCTCCTCGAAAATAAAGTCTGTTACGCCAAAAAATGCGCGCTGTTATAGCGTTTTTGGGCTGCCTGTAATGATGTGAGTAGGTTATATCTCTGGCTTGAAGGTGGCAACTAGCTGCAAATTTTTATTTAATGGCTTTTTGTCTATAAAATACTCTGTGGAAGGCTGTTCGCTGAGCGTTTCGTTAGGTTTATGCTGATTATCATTTTTGTTGTTAATTATCAATAATTTAATATTGTTATGGTTGTGTTGCGAAAAAGATAATGCCGATGGGGAGGCCCTTAGTCAGCGCGATCTTCGCAGAGAAGCGTGATGTCTATCACTTTTGGATTTATTTGTCGGAGTATGGCGTATGGTTCAGCATAAAATGCTGCCATGGCCATTTTTTTTCATTCGTCTTTAATGAATGCTTATGCAGGCGCCGGTCAACGTAGCGCGCTTCGCCTCTGGCGGTATTATGCTAAGGCTTTCCGCATCCCCGCTATATACGCACGTCGGAGCAGGCGCGCGGCTCAGGGATATTCCTGTTGCGCATCGACGCGCCCTGAGGAGTAATATCAGCGGGCGGTTTGCCGTTACGCTAATCTGAATAACTCGCAGCCGCTGGCGCTATATTGAACCCAGCCCGTAAAAGCCTTCTGCCTGGGGCGTGTATAAATGAATTCACAACGGAATTATCTTTCTATATTTATACGGGGATATTAAAGGTGGTAATAAATAATCTCGGCTATTAAGATGGTCACGTAATTTTGTTTTATTTGTTATCCGGAGTTTTTTGAAAATTTATGTCTTTAATGTTACAGAAACTGAATAATATCCGCTCGCTGCGGGCCATGACGCGTGAATTCTCCATTGACGCTCTTGACGATATGCTGGAAAAGCTCAGGATCGTCACTGAAGAAAAACGTACCCGGCAGCAGGCTGACCATGCGCAGAAAGCTGAATATCAGGAAAAAATTAGCACCTGGCTGGAGCTGATGATGGCCGATGGCATTACGCCTGATGAGCTGCTGGGCCAGAAGAGAGCGCCGGGAACGAAAGCGCGGCGGCCGCGTCCGGCAAAATATCGTTTTATCGATTTTAACGGTCTGGAAAAAACCTGGACCGGCCAGGGCCGTATGCCGAAGCCGATCGCCCGGGCCCTCTCTGCGGGTAAAACCCTCGAGAGCTTCCTGATTTAATATTTATCCCGCAGCGGTAGGCTCTCTGCGACAGGGGAAATAACGGTGGGGTGACCCACCGTAAATATCAGCAAACGCCGAAATCGCCGTCTTCGGTATAGGGCGTCACGTCGGCCGCTTTGAGGGTAAATTTCTCTCCCTGCTCGTTGCTGGCCTGCACGGCGACAATGTGATCGTCGTTGACGGCCACCACTTTAAGCTTTGGACCGCCCGTTCGCGGCTGTACCAGATCGCCAGGTGAATACATTATCTCTCTCCTCTGCATGAATAATCCGACGCCTCATCCTGCTACCTGCCGTGACCCTGCGTCGCGATTGCGGATATTAACCATAGCTCAGCCGAACGGCAGGAGACAACTGACCTGAGGGGGTAGATATCAGCGTCGGTTCCACGGCATCACCGCCAGCAGCCGCGCCATGCCGCAAAAGCCGGTGATACCGGCGAAGGTCAGCCCGGCGCCGACGAACGCGCTCAGCAGGAAAAAGCCGCTGCCGAAGCCGTATCCCAGCACCACGCCGAGAAGTATGAGCCCGCCGGCGGCGATCTGCACCTGACGCATCAGCGGCAGCGGCTGCGATTTATCTTCTGCGACCGGCAGGCCCGCCGCCTTCCAGGCCTGAATGCCGCCGGCCAGCAGCCTGACCTGCGCCGGAGCGGCGGCCGCCAGCAGGCGAATGGCGTTGTTTTGCGTCCGCGAGCCGGCCTGGCAGTGGAAAATAATCGTTTCATCGGCGGTGGCGCGCAGCGTCGCGCCGCCGTTCAGGGCGCTGAGCGGGACCAGCTCGGCGTCGGGAATGTGCTCGCGGGCATACTCATCGGCGTCGCGGATATCAATTAATCTGGCGCCCCGGGCGATTTGCGTCCGGGCTTCTTCGGGAGAAAGGGCGGTGATAGTCATGACGGCTCCTTAAGGGCAATAGATGGCCTTCAGCGTGGCGATAATCTGCTGGACGGCAGGATCGGTGATGAAGTAATGGATGCGCTGCGCCTCGCGCCTGCTGTCGATGAGGCCTTCGTCGCGCATGCGCGCCAGGTGCTGTGAGGTGGCGGAGGGGCTCAGGCCGGTGATCCGCGCCAGCTCGCCGGCGCTGGCGTGCGGCGCGTCGCAAAGCATGCACAGAATCATCAGCCTGTTGGGGTTGCTCATTGCTTTTAACAGGGCCGCGGCTTCCCCGGCGCTGACCTGCAGCTCTTGTGGCGTGTTCATCTCTTTATTTTAGTATTGTCTAAATTTAGCTTATTCTAAAATAAAGGGGCGCATGATGCCAGCGCGGATAGCGGTATGTTGCTTCGTTGGCGGGGCGCGAGGCCCCGCAGAGGATTAATTGCGTCCCGACCGCGCGGCCCGGCGATAGAGCGTGCTGCGCGCCACGCCCAGCGCCTGCGCCGCCTTACTGACGTTACCGTTGTAGGTGGTCAGGGTATCGGCAATCAGCTGGCTATCGTGCTGCTGCAGCCCGCGCGGCGCGGCGGGAGCCGGCGCTGTCCGGTACTCGGCGGGCAAATCGTCAACCTCGAGGCGGGCGCCGTCGTCGGCCAGCGCCAGCAGAACCTTCATCAGGCTTTGCAGCTGGCGCACGTTGCCCGGCCAGGGCTGACGGGCGAGGTTGTCCAGCAGGTCCGGCGACAGCTGCACCCGACGCTGCCCCGCGCCGAGCGCCTGCCATAGCCGCTGGATAAACGCCGGCAGCGCCGGCCAGCCGCGCAGCGGCGGAATGGCCAGGGCAAATTCCCGCAGGCGATAGAACAGATCCTCGCGAAACTCGCCGTCGGCGACGCGCTGGGCCAGATTACGGTGGGTTGCACAGATCACCGCGAAGTTGACCGGGGTGCTCTGGCTGGCGCCGAGCGGAGTGACCTCTTTTTCCTGCAGCACCCGCAGCAGCCGCGTCTGCAGCAGCATCGGCATATCGCCAATCTCATCCAGGAACAGCACGCCGCCGTCGGCCTCGCGGATTTTACCGATATAGCCGTTTTTACTGGCGCCGGTGAAGGCCCCCGGCTGATAGCCAAAGAGCTCTGACTCAATCAGCGATTCGGGAATGGCGGCGCAGTTGATGGCCACAAACTTACCGCTGCGCCAGCGGCTATGCTGGTGCAGGGTACGGCTGACGTACTCTTTCCCACACCCCGTTTCTCCTTCAATGCACAGCGCGATGCCGGCGTTGAGCAGGCGCACCATTTTTTCCCCTTCGCGCGGGCCGGCGAAGGGAAGGTCGACGGCGGGGGGGGCCGACACCGCCACGGCGCTGCGGGTAGGGGCGCGTAGCCGGTAGTAGTAGCTTTGTCGGCGAACGGTGAGCGGCAGCGGAACGCTGACCGCGGTTTGCGTCAGCAGCGGAAAGAGCTGCTGGAAGGTGATGCGGCCCAGCTGCTCGCTGCCGAGCCCCAGCTCGCGCATCGCCAGCCGGTTGCCGGCGGTGAGAACGTTATCGGAAAAGACCAGCAGCAGCTCCTCAACGCTGTCGAGCTTCTGCGGCTGCGAGTGCAGGCTCATCAGCCACTGCTGCGGGTGCAGGCTCTGTTTTACCCATAAATACTCGATCTGTTTAGCCGCCTCTTTCACCCATCCCAGGGTATGCGGATGGGGGAAATGCGCCGGCCCGGAAATATCCAGCACGCCGGCAATTTGCCCGTCAGGGCTCTGAATGGGAATGGCCGCGCAGTAGAGATCCTGGTTGCTGGTGAGAAAATGCTGGCGGCCGTCAATTTCGCAGCTGTCGTCAATCGCCAGCGCGGTGCCGATGGCGTTAGTCCCGCGGCCGCTTTCGCTCCATAAATTTCCCGGCGCGAGGGCAAAGCTCTGCGCCTTCTGCATGGCGTGCATATTGCCGAAGGTTTGCAGCACCAGGCCGCTGGCATCGGAGAGGATCACCACCGACTGCAGGTCGGCGACTTTACGCGACAGGGCGCCAACCACCGGCTGCGTGAGCTGCTGCAGCCCGCTATGGCTGGCCAGCAGATCCGCCAGCTCGCCGGAGCGCAGGCGCGGGAAGTTATCCGTCGTGGGCTGCAGGCCATACAGCTGGCTGCGAAACCACGAATCGCTGAGCAACGGATTAGCTGTTTCCTCCGGGGCGAGGGTAAACGGGTTTCCTTGCACGGAGCACCTCATGGTCGGCTGAGTTATGTTGCAACATTGTAGCTTTACGGTTTCTTATGTGTTGCGATTTGCGACACAGAAGCAAAAATCGGCGCCGTATATAAATGCGACGACTATTAATGTTTTGATTTTATTTATTATTTTTAAAGGCGAGAAAACTGGCACAACCCCTGCAATAGCCCTGTTGCAGCAGGCAAGAGCAAAAAACCAATACGCCGCTGCGCCTCAACCCTACAAGAAGGAGATTGCAATGCGTTATGCTCATCCTGGCACCCCGGGCGCGTTAGTTACCCTCAAATCCGCCTACGGCAACTATATTGACGGCAAGTTTGTCGAGCCGCTCGGCGGCGAATTCTTTATGAATACCTCCCCCGTGGACGGTAGCGACATTGCGCAATTTCCCCGCTCCGATGCCAAAGATATCGATTTTGCCCTTGATGCCGCGCACCGCGCCGCAGAGGCATGGGGAAAAACGTCGGTGCAGCAGCGCTCCAACCTGCTGCTGGAGGTTGCCGATCGCATCCAGAAAAACCTCGAGTACCTGGCGGTAGCGGAGAGCTGGGATAACGGTAAGCCGATTCGCGAAACCCTCAACGCCGATCTGCCGCTGGCGGTCGATCACTTCCGCTATTTTGCCGGCTGCCTGCGCGCGCAGGAGGGCAGCACCGCCGAGATCGACGAAACCACCGTGGCCTATCACTTCCACGAGCCGCTGGGCGGGGTGGGGCAGATCATCCCGTGGAACTTCCCGCTGCTGATGGCGGCGTGGAAGCTGGCGCCGGCGCTGGCGGCGGGCAACTGCGTGGTGCTCAAGCCCGCAGAGCAGACGCCGCTCAGCATTACGCTGCTGCTGGAGATTATCGGCGATATCTTCCCGCCGGGGGTGCTGAACGTGGTGCAGGGATTCGGCAAGGAGGCCGGCGAAGCGCTGGCGACCAGCAAGCGGATCGCGAAAATCGCCTTCACCGGCTCCACGCCGGTTGGCCGACATATTATGGCCTGCGCCGCGGAGAATATTATTCCCTGCACCGTTGAGCTCGGCGGCAAGTCGCCAAATATCTACTTTGCCGACGTGATGGACGGGGAAGACGAGTTTATTGAGAAGGCGGTGGAGGGGCTGGTGCTGGGCTTCTTCAACCAGGGCGAAGTCTGCACCTGCCCATCGCGGGCGCTTATTCATGAATCGATCTACGAGCCGTTTATGGAGCGGGTGATGGCGAAAGTGGCGCAGATTCGCCGCGGCGACCCGTTTGATACCGATACGATGATCGGCGCCCAGGCCTCGCGCCAGCAGTTCGACAAGATCCTGTCGTACATTAAGATTGCCCGCGACGAAGGCGGCCAGATCCTCACCGGCGGCGAGCGCGCCAGCATCACCGCGGAGCTGGATAACGGTTACTATATTCAGCCGACCCTGATTAAGGGGCGCAACGATATGCGCAGCTTCCAGGAGGAAATTTTTGGCCCGGTCATTGGCATCACCACCTTTAAGGATGAAGCGGAAGCCCTGGCGATCGCCAATGAGACCCAGTTTGGCCTCGGGGCCGGCGTCTGGACGCGCGATACTAACCTGGCCTACCGCATGGGGCGCGGGATTAAAGCCGGCCGCGTGTGGACAAACTGCTACCACGTCTACCCGGCCCACGCGGCGTTTGGCGGCTATAAGCAGTCCGGCGTCGGGCGTGAAACCCACAAAATGGCGCTGAACGCCTACCAGCAGACGAAAAACCTGCTGGTGAGCTACGGTACCGCGCCGCTCGGTCTGTTTTGATTGAACCTCCGCCGCGTCACTCCGTGACCGGCAGATAAAAACCGCCACCTTGTGTTCAGGTGGCGGTTTTTTTAGTTTACGCCGCTGCAGGCAAGGCTTTCCGCCTTCCAGCAGCGGGCGGCGCTGCCGTTGGCCAGCGGGCGCAGGGGCTGCGGTTGCTCACAGCCGGCGCCGGCGAAGGGGCAGCGCTCGCGAAAATAGCAGCCCTCCGGCAGATGCCGGTTGCCGGGCAGCTCGGTGTTGCGCGGGGCGTCGCCCAGCGGCGCGCCTATCCGCGGCACCGAATCCATCAGCAGCCGGGTATAGGGATGAGCCGGGGCGTCGAGGACACGGCGCGCTTCGCCCATCTCGACGATTTGCCCGAGATACATCACCGCCACGCGGTCGCTCATATGACGCACCACCGAGACGTTATGCGAGATCAGCACGAAGGTCAGGTTCTGCTGTTTTTGCAGCTCAACCAGCAGATTGAGGATCTGCGCCTGCATCGAAATATCCAGCGCCGAGGTGGGCTCATCCAGCACGATAATATCCGGCTTCGCCGACAGCGCGCGGGCGATCGCAATGCGCTGACGCTGGCCGCCGGAAAAGGCGTGCGGCAGGCGGTCGAGATACTCCGGGCGTAGCCCAACCTGCAGCGCCAGCCGTTCGGCGAGCGCGCGCCGCGCCTTTTCGCCGGGCCGGGACTGGATCCACACCGGCTCGGTGATGGTCCGCCAGACGGGCAGGCGCGGATCCAGCGAGGAGAGGGGATCCTGAAAGACCATCTGCATTCTTCCGGCGTCGCCCCCGGCCGCGGAGTCCCCACCGCGATCGAAGCGGCCGGAAGAGGGTTTGAGCATGCCCATCAGCAGCCTGGCG
Source organism: Klebsiella sp. Ech2A (assembly GCF_030078455.1). Taxonomy (NCBI): domain Bacteria; kingdom Pseudomonadati; phylum Pseudomonadota; class Gammaproteobacteria; order Enterobacterales; family Enterobacteriaceae; genus Klebsiella; species Klebsiella sp. Ech2A. The sequence continues at coordinate 23,557 of NZ_JAQGFU010000040.1, forward strand.
AGGGTGCTTTTGCCGCAGCCGGATTCGCCAACGATACCCAGGGTTTCACCGCGATAGGCCGTCATATCGAGGCCGTTTAGCGCATAGACGCGCTCGACGACCTTGCCGCGCCAGTTCTTGCGCGCCGGAAAGTTAAGATGAACATCGCTCAGCGTTAATAGTCTGTCAGACATGGGCGTTCTCCCGTTGCGGATACCAGCAGGCCGCCTGCTGTTCGGTGTGTTCTATCGGTCGCAGCTGCGGGACCGTCCCGCAGCCCTCGCCGGCGGCGAAGCAGCGCTCGCGGAAGGCGCAGCCCCCCGGCAGGCGCGCGAGATTGGGCACCGTGCCGGGAATCGATTGCAGCAGCGATCGCGGTTCGCCGTTATCCGGAGCGCTGTTCAGCAGGCCAACGGAGTAGGGATGCAGCGGATGATGCAGTACCTGCGGGGTGGAACCGCTTTCGATAACCGCCCCGGCGTACATGACGTATAGCCGATCGCAGACCTGGGAAACCACCGCCATATCGTGGCTGATAAACAGCACCGCGGTTCCCGTGGCCTGCGCCTTCTGTTTTAGCAGGCGCAGAACCTGGCGCTGAACGGTCACGTCCAGGGCGGTAGTGGGCTCATCGGCAATCAGCAGGTCGGGCTCGCAGGAGAAGGCGATGGCGATCATCACCCGCTGGCGCATCCCGCCGGAGAGCTCAAACGGATAGCGCTCCATCACCCGCTGCGGGTCGGCGATCTGCATATCCGCCAGCAGCGCCGCCGCCCTGGCGCGCGCCTCGCGGGCGGAGAGCGGACGGTGCTGGCGGATAACGTCCACCATCTGTTTACCAATCCGCCGCGTCGGGTTCAGGGCGGTCATCGGCTCCTGGAAAATCATCGCCACCCTGCGGCCGCGAATAGCGCGCATCTCTTTTTCCGTTGCGCCGAGGATATCGTTGCCCATCAGGGTCACCTGACCGCTGTGGATCTGATAGCTCTCCGGCGGCAGCAGGCGCATCGCCAGCATTGCGGTAACGGATTTCCCCGAACCCGACTCGCCCACCACGCCAACGATTTCGCCGCGGTCGATATGCAGGGAAACGGCGTTCAGGACGTGCACCGCGCCCTGATAGACGGGGAAGCTTAAGCGGACGTTATCGATAGTTAAAACCCGATTATTCATTAGCTGCGTCCTCCGGACTTCGGATCCAGTAAGTCCTGAATCCCGTCACCAAACAGATTAAAACCGACGGCGGTGATCAGGATGGCGGCGCCGGGGAAGGCGCAGTACCACCACTGGTCGAGAACATAGTTGCGGCCGTTAGCCACCATCGCTCCCCATTCGGCGGTCGGCTGCTGGGCGCCGAGGCCGATAAAGCCCAGCGTTGCCGCCATCAGGATGGCGCTGCCGATATCGAGCGAAGCCTGCACTACCAGCGGCGGCAGCGCATTGCGCAGGATATGCCAGCTGATCAGGTGCCAGCGGGAGGCGCCGAAGGTGACGGAGGCCTCCACGAAGCTGTGCTGGCGCACGACCAGCGTCTGCCCGCGGGCGAGGCGCACGTAAAAGGGGATCCGCACGATGGCGATCGCCAGCATGGCGTTGAACAGGCTCGGGCCTAACGCGGCGGCCAGCGCCATCGTCAGCACCAGCGAGGGGATCGACAGCATGATATCCATCAGCCGCATGATCAGCGCGTCGCTGCGCCCGCCCAGCACGCCGGAGAGGCAGCCCAGTAGCGATCCGCCGATCCCGGCGATCAGCACCACCGCCAGCCCGGCGGCGATCGACTGCTGGCTGCCGATCAGCACCCGGCTAAACAGATCCCGGCCCACTTCGTCGGTGCCAAACCAGTGGCTCAGCGACGGCGCCTGCAGGCGGGCGGTCAGATCGATGGCGTTGGGATCGTGCGGCACCAGCCAGGGGGAGAAGATCATCAGGAACAGCATGATCAGCATAATGCCGCCGCCGATCAGCGTCAGCGGGCTTTTACGTACCAGCCACAGGCGGCGTTTCCACGCGTGGCTGCGGCTGATTTTCGCGCCGACGGCGGGGCTTTCCTGGGTCATCATCACTTAGCTTTCTCCCCGACCCATACGCGGGTCGATCCACAAATAGAGCAGGTCAACGAGCAGGTTGACCAGCACGTAGGCAAAGGACACCACCACGGCGAACCCCATCACCGCCGGGAAATCGAGCGCCTGAATAGAGGAGACCACGTAGGCGCCCATTCCCGGCCAGGCGAAGACGGTTTCGGTCAGCACCGCGCCGTACAGCAGGTCCCCCAGCGCGAGGCCGAGCACGGTGACCGAGGGGATCAGCGCGTTGGGCAGCGCGTAGCGCATCACGATGGTCCACTTCGGCAGGCCGCTGGCCAGCGCGGTGCGGATGTAATCTTCGCTAAGCTGCTCCAGCATCGCCGAGCGAATCTGCCGGGCGACGATCCCCAGGTGGACGAAGGCCAGGGTGGTGGCCGGCAGAATCAGATGCTGAAGGGCGTTAAAGAACACCTCGAGGTTGCCCTCCAGCAGCGAGTCGATCAGGTAGAAACCGGTCACGTGGGTCGGCGGGTCAAACCAGTCGTCAAGTCGTCCGCTGCCCGGCAGCCAGTTGAGCTTGCCGTAAAACAGAACGATCACCCCCAGCCCCAGCCAGAACGCCGGGGTAGAAATACCGGTCAGCGCCATCAGGCGTACCAGATGATCGGTCCAGCGGTTGCGGTACACCGCCGAGAGCACGCCGAGCGGAATGCCGACCACCAGCGCGATAAACAGCGCGCATATCGCCAGCTCCAGCGTTGCGGGGAAAAAGGTTTTCAGATCTTCCAGCACCGGGCGCCCGGTACGGATAGAGGTGCCGAGATCGCCGTGCAGCAGCGCGTTGACGTAGTGTAAAAACTGCTGCCAGAGGGGGAGATCCAGCCCCAGCTGCTGGCGAATATGGCGCACGATCTCATCGCTCGCGCGATCGCCCGCCAGCAGCCGCGCGGGGTCGCCGGGAATGAGGTGCGAAATAATAAAGGTGATTGCGCATACGCCGGCGACGACGAGGATCAGTCCCCAGCTGCGTTGTCGTAGTAAACCCCAGAAACTCATCATGACGTCCTCTGCCGGGCCGATGGCTGCCCGGCATCACAAGGTTAAGGTGCGGCCCGCTATTTGCGCATCTCGGCAATATTGAAGATCTGCTCGAGCATCGGGTTAAAGACGAAGCCTTTGACCTCTTTGTTCATCGCCACCTGATAGTTCTTCTGGAACAGATAGACGTAGGCGGCCTCATCGATCACCGTTTTCTGCGCCGCCTGATAATCCGCGGTTCGCTGCCCCTGATCGGCGGTGGAGACCGCCTTCTTGAGCAGGGCGTCAACCTGCGGGTTCTCGTAGAATGAACGGTTGCCCGGCAGCCCTTTCTTATCCGACTCAAACCAGTAGTTCATGAACATATAGGGGTCGGCGAAATCCGGGCTCCAGTTGCCGATGGCGATGTCGTAATCCCCTTTGCCAATCCGCTCGCGCATGGTGGCGTTAGCCAGCTTTTCGAGCTTCACCTGGATACCCAGCGCCTGCAGATTCGCCTGGGTGGAGAGGGCGATAGGCTCCCAGTTAGGGTCATTATCGGAGTAGAGGAACGACAGGGTTTTCGGCTTATCCGCCACTTTTTCCAGCGCGGCTTTGGCTTTGTCCATATCGAGGGAGTACTGCATGGCGCTGGCGTCATAGCCCCACATGCCGTCCGGGATCGGGCCGCGCATCTGCTTGCCGTTGCCGCCGAGAATGCCGTTGACCATCCCTTTATAGTCGGTGGCCCAGGAGACGGCGCGGCGAAGATCGACCTGATTCATCGGCGCCTTGCTGTTGTTAAGGTACAGATAGGTGACGCGCAGCGCCGGATAATCATACACCGCGACCTTATCCTCTTTTTTCAGCGCCGCGAACTGGTCTACCGGCAGCGCGTCGGCAATATCCAGATCGCCCTTGGTCAGCTGCAGGCGGCGGGCGGAGCTTTCGCCGATAATCTTCACCGTGACCCGCTTAAAGACCGGCTTAATGCCGGCGTAGTGCGGGTTGGGCACCAGCACCAGCTGCTGGCCTTTCTGCCAGCGCTGCAGCATATAGGCGCCGGAGCCGGCGGTGTGCTCCGCCAGCCAGCCGCGGGCGTCGTCGGCGGCGTTGGCCTTCAGCACCGCCGGATTGACGATCGACGCGCCGTCGTTGGCGAGGGTGTGCAGAAACGGGGCAAAAGGCTCCGGCAGGGTGAAGCGGACCGTGGTGGGATCGACGGCATCAATTTTCAACCCGCTCGGGAAGGCTTCCGAAGGACCCTGCTTAATGCGCATCAGGCGTTCGAACGAGAGCTTGACCGCCTCGGCCGTCACCGGCGAGCCGTCGGCAAACTGCATGCTTTTGTGCAGCGTAAAGGTCCAGGTTTTACCATCATCGGAGACCTGCCAGCTCTCCGCCAGCTCGCCCTCGACGTCCGTCGAACCTTTCCCGTCATCGGTTTTGTATTTCACCAGCCGCTGATAGGCCGGGTAGGTGACCGTCCAGTCGTTGTTATCGATAGTCACGGCCGGATCGAGAGTCTGCGGGTCGGCGGCTTTGCCGATCACCAGCATATCTTTGGGGACCGCGGCATAGGCCGGTGCAACGGCGGCGGCCAGCGCGACGGCCAGCAGCAGCGGACGAAAACCGGTTAAGGGGGTACGCATCATTTTCATGGAATTACTCCGTCAGTCTTAGCGGGAGCCAGGCAGGCAAAAACATCATCAAGGAGCGGATAACCGGCCGCGTCCGGTAGTTCGAAGTGCCACCATTCCGTGGAAATACCCTTAAAGCCGCCGCCAAACATCACGGCGTTCAGCAGCAGGCGATGACGCTGAGCGGCGGCAGGAACCGCCGGGTGGTAAGGGTGAGAGAGATCGTCCATCTCATCGAAGGCGGTGCCCATATCCAGCGGCTGGCCGCTTTCGTCGAGCAGCGTCACGTCGATAGCGGTGCCGCGGCTGTGGTTCGAACCCAGCGCAATCGGCACCACGTAGTCCTGGTTCGGACAGGCGTTCCACAGCAGGTGCTGAGCCTGCTGCGGACGATAGGCATCGAGAACCTGCAGATGCAGGCCCGCCAGCCGGGCGATGTGCAGAGACTTTTCCAGCGCCGCCGCCGCGTCCGGGTGCAGCAGGCAGCGGGCTTCGGCATAGATGGGCTGGCCGGTAATGTTATCGGCGCTGGCGTACTTGAGATCGATAGCCAGCGCCGGAAACCGCGCTCGGATATCGACCAGGGTGACTTGCTGATTCATCTGTTATTTCCTGTCCTGAAGCCTGGCGAGCAGGCGCTTATTCACGTTCAAATTGACCAAACTCCTGCTGCAGCGCCCGGTTCTCGGCCAGGCGCTGCGAAAGCGACGGGCCGAGCCGCTCGACCACCGCCGAGAGCAGCAGGTTGAAAAGGCAGCCGATCGGCGCGAGCGAATCCCAAAAGTGGCCGGTATCGGTTTTGACCTGCAGCAGATCGAGCGGATAGTCGCGGGCCCACGGGCACCAGATATCGGTCACCAGCGCGGTGGCGATGCGCCGCTCGGCGGCCACCCGGCAGAACTGCCTGGCGGTGCTGGAGTAGGCGCGGGTATCGGTGATCACCACGTAGGGATGCTCATATTCGGAGTTCAGCGCCTCCAGCCAGCTGCCGGAGCTGCCGTCGGCGTAGGTCACCCGCGGGCGCAGATATTCGAGGTGGCTAAAAAAGGCGTTGGCGAGACCGCGCGTGGACTGAATGCCGATCACAATCACCGCGTCGGCTCGCGCAATGCGATCGCTGATGCGGGCGAAGGTCTCCTCCTGCGCCAGCTGGTAGACGTAGCGGATCGCGTCGAGCTCCATCTGCAGCGACAGGCTGGCGCGGTCGGGCTGCGCCTGCTGCTGCGCCCAGGAGTCGAGGCGATCGATGACGCCCCAGTGTCTATAGGGCACCGGCGCGCGATCCTTCAGGCTGTTTTTAACATCATCGAGGTTGCGGTAGCCCAGCTTGCGCAGGTAGCGTCCGACGGTGATCCCGCTGGTGCCGGTTGCCTGGGCAATGCTGTCCGCGGTCTCAAAGGGGATATGCTGACGATGGCTCAGCAGCCAGCTGCCGATGCGCTTTTCGCTAGGCGTCAGCTGGCTGAAGGTCGCCTCAATGGTGCGAAACAGCTCGTCGCTACTCTCGTTCATCCTCACCCCCGGTGATATTGGGTTCTCATAAATCATTGCGCTGTTACTCAGATAACAAAGCACAATGCATGCCATCTCTTACGGAACACCGTCGTTTGCGGTATGACGGGGAAAAGAGTGGAGGCAGGCGAACTATGAGCGTAGATTTTCAGCAAAATATGCACAAAGAAGGTGCAACATTTCCTGGTTGTGCATCACAAAAAGAAAACATATGGTTAACAAAATTATCATTAATGCCCGTTAACGAAAAAAAATACCGGCGGGGATCAGACGCTTAGAATTAACATAACTGACTAATTAATAAGGATGATGGTATGAAGGTTAAGGTTTGTATTGCCCTGGCGCTGGCGAGCGTGGCCTGCAGCAGTTCGGCACGCGATATGCAAACAATTCAGCAAAGCGGCGAGCTGAGGGTCGGCGTGCCGGGAGATTACGCCCCGCTGGCGTTTCATAACGGTGCGGGGGAGCTGCTCGGCTATGACGTTGACATGGCGAAAGATCTTGGCGAGAAGCTGGGACTGAAGGTGGCGTTCGTGCAGACCAGCTGGCCGACGCTGTCGGGCGATCTGCAGGCCGATAAGTTTGATATCGCCATGGGCGGCGTCACCGAAACGCCGGAGCGGGCGAAAGATTTCGCCCTCAGCCATCCGGTGGTGGCCAACGGCAAAATTGCCCTCGCCAGCTGCACGGCGGCGCCGGGGCTGGGGAGCCTTGAAAAAATCGATCGGCCGAACGTGAAGGTGATTGTGAACCCCGGCGGCACCAACCAAAGCTACGTCGATGCGCATATTAAGCATGCGCAGATTATCCGGGTGAAAAACAACGTCGATAACCTTGAAGCGCTGCGGCAGAAAACCGCCGACATGATGGTGACCGACCTGATTGAGGGCGTCTATTACCAGAACAAAGAGCCCGGGGTCTTTTGCGTCGCCAACGAGCAGCCCTTTCCGGGAACCGCCAGCTTTAAGGTCTACATGATGAACAAGGATAATCAGCCGCTGCTGGAGAAGGTCAACCGCTGGCTGGATAGCCAGGATAAAAATGTGCTCAAGCAGAAGTGGAAAATTCACGAATAGGCGCTGGCGATTGCCTCATTGCCGGGTAAAGTGGCTGTTCACACGCCGCGCAGGCGCGCAGCGCAACCGGATAACGATAATTGATGAATGCTGAGATAACCCTGCCGGTCAGGCAACAGAACAACAATATTATCCGCCTGGCGACCGCACAGGCGCTGGCGGGGGCCAACTCGGTGGTCTTTTACGCCACCGGAGCGATTGTCGGCAACGCCATCGCTCCCGATAGTACCCTTGCCACGCTGCCGATCGCCATTTTTGTCCTCGGGATGGCGGCCTGTATTTTACCCTTTGGTGCCCTGGCCAGAAGGCGCGGGCGCAAAGCGGTCTTTATGCTGGGCACCGGCGCCGGGGTTCTGACCGGCCTGCTGGCGGCGCTGGCGGTGGTGCTCGGCGCATTCTGGCTCTTCTGCGGGGCGGCATTTTTGGGGGGCGCCTACGCGGCGGTGGCCGGGTCGGTTCCCTT
>NZ_JAQGFU010000410.1:0-1450 GCF_030078455.1 Klebsiella sp. Ech2A
CGACAAGGCGAGCGCTTTACGCCTGGCCGCCGCGCTGGAGCAGGGCTCCAGCCACCCGCTGGCGCGGGCGATCCTCGACAAAGCGGCAGAGAGCGCGCTGCCAACGGTCGGCAACTTCCGTACCCTTCGCGGGCTGGGGGTGAGCGGCGAAGCCGACGGCCATCGTCTCCTGCTCGGTAACCAGGCGCTGCTCAACGAGCAGAATATTGCCACCGACGCGGCGGAGGGTGAGCTCAACGCTCAGGCCTCGCAGGGCGCCACGCCGGTGCTGCTGGCGGTCGACGGCGAGGTTGCCGCGCTGATCGCCATTCGCGATCCGCTGCGCAGCGACAGCGTGGCGGCGCTGGCCCGCCTGCATCGCCAGGGCTACCGTCTGGTGATGCTCACCGGGGATAACCCGATTACGGCCAACGCCATCGCCAAAGAAGCGGGTATCGATGAGGTGATTGCCGGCGTCCTGCCGGACGGTAAAGCCGATGCCATCAAGCGTCTGCAAAGCCAGGGTCACCAGGTCGCGATGGTCGGCGATGGTATTAACGACGCTCCGGCGCTGGCGCAGGCCGACGTCGGCATTGCGATGGGCGGCGGCAGCGACGTCGCCATTGAAACGGCGGCGATTACCCTGATGCGCCATAGCCTGAACGGCGTCGCCGACGCGCTGGCGATTGCAAAGGCCACGCTGCGTAATATGAAGCAGAACCTGCTGGGCGCCTTTGTCTATAACTCGCTGGGCATTCCGATTGCCGCCGGGATCCTCTGGCCGCTGACCGGTACGCTGCTCAACCCGGTGGTCGCCGGGGCGGCGATGGCGCTCTCTTCCATTACCGTGGTGAGCAACGCCAACCGGCTACTGCGTTTTAAACCAAAAGAGTAGCCCCTCGCGCGGGTCAGCACCTGACCCCTTCCCGGACAGCGGTATCACGCCCTGTCCGGGCTATCGCACGCTTATCTCCCCGCCCACGCTTGCGCCCCCAGGCCGCGCGCGCTAGCATGAGTTCTTCACTTTGCGGAGCGCGTATGGGCCTGTTAAACCGAATAAAAATGCTGTGGCGAGCCGCCGTTGGCCCGTCTTATTCCTGGCCAGCGCTGGATGTTACCCTCCCCGGCGGACGCTATCTGCACCTCGTCGGCAGCATTCATATGGGCACCCGTGATATGGCGCCGCCCCCGGCCAGGCTGCTGAAAAAAATTCGCCAGGCCGATGCGCTGATTGTGGAAGCCGATATTACCGGGAACGAAACGCCCTTCAGCAACCTCCCCTCTTATCCGCCGCTGGCCGAGCGCCTGAGTCCCGAACAGCTCGTTGAGCTGGAAGCCCGCGCCGCGGAGCTGGGGCTGGCAACCGCCCTCTTCGACAGCCAGCCGCTGTGGCAGGTGGCTATGGTGCTGCAGGCGACCCAGGCGCAAAAGCTGGGGCTTCGTCCGGATTACGGGATCTGTCTCTTTTCCC
>NZ_JAQGFU010000411.1:0-1445 GCF_030078455.1 Klebsiella sp. Ech2A
GGGCTTAAAGACCACGGTGTTGCCGGCGATCAGCGCCGGAATAATATGGCCGTTCGGCAAATGGCCGGGGAAGTTGTAGGGGCCGAAGACCGCCATCACCCCGTGCGGCCTGTGGCGCAGCAGCGCTTTGCCGTCCGGCATCGCCGATTCGCGATCGCCGGTGCGCTCGGCGTAGGCGTCGATGGAGATCGCCGCTTTACCGATCATCGCCTGTACTTCGGTGCGGGTTTCCCACAGCGGCTTGCTGGTTTCGCGAGAAATCATCTCCGCCAGCGCCTCTTTATGCGCATCCAGCAGCGCGGCAAAGCGCTGCACGCAGGCAATACGCTCCGCCAGCGCCAGATGGGACCAGGCGTAAAAGGCGCCGCGCGCCGCCGCGCAGGCGGCCTGCACCTCCGCCGCTCCCGCGCTGGCGGCCTGCCACAGCGGCGCCTGGTTTTCCGGCGCCAGCTTGGTTAACGGCGCGCCCGAGCCCTGCAGCCACTCTCCTGCGATAAAATGTGCGTTTATTGCCATGATGTTCTGCTCTCCGGATTGAGTGTTACCGCATGCACCCGGTCAGTCTCGCTAACCTCGAGGGCGTCCAGCGCGGCGCGTTCGCATTGGTGGTTCTCTTCCGGGGTCAGCAGCACCGCGCGGAAGCCTTCAAACTGGTTATTGGCGACGATGATCGGCGCCGCCCGCTGCGCCATGACGTGCATGGCCGGGATAAACTGGCTCTCGCCGATCGCCCTGATGCTGTCGGTTTGCGCTTCAAGCACCGGACCGGCGTCGAAAATGTCGACCGACCCGCGCCAGCTGAAGCCCTCTTTTTCAAGGATCGCCCGCGCCGGTGAGGTATTGGCATGCACCTCGCCAATCGCCTGGCGGGCGTTTTCCGGCAGCAGCGAGACGTAAATCGGGTACGCCGGCATCAGCTCGGCAATGAAGGTTTTCATGCCGGTGCCGGTCAGCCGGTCGGCGTCAGCAAACGGAATATCGAAGAAGTGGTGGCCAAGGGCGTCCCAGAACGGCGAATTGCCCTGCTCATCGCTGCGCCCGCGCAGCTCGGCGAACAGATGCGGCGAGAACAGCTCCCGGAAGGCGGCGATAAATAAAAACCGCGCTTTCGAGAGGAACAGCCCGTTGCGGTTTTTTTGATACTCCGGGTCGAGGAACAGAGTGCAGAGCTCGCTGTGGCCGGTGTGGTCGTAGCTCAGGTTCAGCAGCTCCTGATTTTTATAGACCCCCAGCTCCTTCGAGGCGCGAACCGTGCGCTGCAGGCGGAAATTGTAAAAGGGTTCGTCGAGCCCCACCGCTACCTCAATGGCGCTGACGCCCACCGCCCGCGACAGGTCGGTATCCTCCAGAACGAACAGGAAGCCCTGCTGGCCGCGGGGAAGCCTGCCGGCGAAGGTATCAACGCTGCGCTGGATCCGCGCGGCCAGCCGCGCGGGATCGTTGGG
>NZ_JAQGFU010000412.1:0-1425 GCF_030078455.1 Klebsiella sp. Ech2A
GGCGGCTGGTGACGATAAGGCGCCGCTGGCGATGGCTGGCGGCGACGCCGTTTCTGCTGTGGCTGGCGCTGCTGGCGGCGGACCGCCTGTGGCCCCTGCCGCTGCACGAGGTGGCTCCGGCCCGGGTGGTGGTGGCGCAGGACGGTACGCCGCTGTGGCGCTTTGCCGATAAGCAGGGCGTCTGGCGCTATCCGGTGACCCTCGATGACGTGTCGCCGCGCTATCTTCAGGCCCTGATCCAGTATGAAGACCGCTGGTTCTGGGATCACCCCGGCGTAAATCCGCTGGCCATTGCCCGCGCGGCCTGGCAGGACCTCACCTCCGGGCGCGTCATCTCAGGCGGCAGCACGCTGACCATGCAGGTTGCGCGGCTGCTCGACCCTCATCCCCGAACCTTCGGCGGCAAGCTGCGCCAGCTGTGGCGCGCGCTGCAGCTGGAGTGGCATCTGTCGAAAAGCGAGATCCTGACCCTGTACCTCAATCGCGCCCCGTTCGGCGGCACGCTGCAGGGGATCGGCGCCGCCAGCTGGGCTTACCTCGGGAAACCGCCGGCCCGGCTCAGCTACGGCGAAGCGGCCCTGCTGGCGGTGCTGCCGCAGGCACCGAGCCGCCTGCGTCCTGACCGCTGGCCGCAGCGGGCCCAGGCGGCGCGCGATAAGGTACTGGCGCGCATGCAAACCCAGGGCGTGTGGTCGGAGAAGACGGTGCGCGAGGCCACGGAAGAGCCGGTATGGCTGTTCCCCCGCCAGATGCCGCAGCTGGCGCCGCTGTTTTCCCGGCGGATGCTGGCCAGCAGCCGCGAAGACAAGGTGGTGACGACCCTCGATGCCGGGCTGCAGCGCCAGCTGGAGGATTTAGCCCTTAACTGGAAATCGCGCCTGCCGCCGCGCAGCTCGCTGGCGATCGTCGTCGTCGATCATACCGATATGCGCGTGCGGGGCTGGGTCGGCTCGGCGGATATTAGCGACGACAGCCGCTTCGGGCACATCGATATGGTGTCGGCAATCCGTTCCCCGGGCTCCGTGCTGAAGCCGTTTGTCTACGGCATGGCGCTGGACGAGGGGCTGATTCATCCGGCCTCTTTACTGCAGGACGTCCCGCGACGGTTTAGCGATTACCGGCCCGGTAACTTCGACAGCGGCTTTCACGGGCCGGTCAGCGCCAGCGACGCGCTGGTGCGCTCTCTGAACCTGCCAGCCGTGCAGGTGCTGGAAGCCTACGGGCCAAAACGGTTTGCCGCCACGCTGCGCAACGCCGGCCTGCCGCTGATGCTGCCGGCGGGCGCCGAGCCCAATCTGTCGCTGATCCTGGGCGGCGCCGGCGCCCGGCTGGCGGATATCGTGGCGGCGTACAGCGCGTTTGCCCGTCACGGCAGGGCGGGGCGGCTGCGGATGACGCCGGAGGCGCCGCTGGTGGAGCGGCCGC
>NZ_JAQGFU010000413.1:0-1410 GCF_030078455.1 Klebsiella sp. Ech2A
GCGTCTCCCTGACCTCTGACGGGAGCGCGCTGTACGCGCGCTGCCTGGTTGTGGTTCAGGACGTCGAGGAGACGGAAAACCTGTTCCGCCAGGAGAGCGGGCAGGTGAAGGGGAGAGTTAAGGTTGACGTGCCGGGCCGGGTGGGAAGCCGCATCGTTATTCCTGCGCTGCCGGAATTCTTTGCCCGCCACCCGTCGATTCAGGTGGATCTTGGCATCACCGATCGCAGCGTCAATCTCCCGGAGGAAGGGGTGGATTGTGCCGTGCGTGTCGGGGTGCTGAACGATTCAGGCATGGTGGCGCGTCGGGTGGGCGACCTGAAGCTGATTAACGTGGCTTCTCAAGGCTATATCTCTTCCTTTGGCACACCGACATCGCCGGAACGGCTCGCTGGCCATATTGCCGTCGGGTACGTCTCGCCGACCTCCGGGCGCCAGGCGCGCTGGGAGTGGATGCGGGAGGGGGAGATATTCAGCGCCGACGTCAGCAGCCAGCTGACGGTAAACAGCGCCGAGGCCTATATTGCGGCCTGCGTATCAGGCATGGGCATGATTCAGATCCCTGAATATGACGTGAGCGAATGGCTGGACGCGGGGATTTTGTGCGAAGTGATGCCGACCTGGCTGGCGCAGCCGCTGCCGGTCAGCATTGTATATCCCAGCCGACGGCATCTGTCGCGACCGCTGCAGCTATTTATTGCCTGGCTTGAGCCGCTGTTACGGGAAAAAATGCGGCTCACCGCCGGAGCGTAATCGAGGCGCCTGCTGCCTGCCGATGGCGTATAAAATATATCAAAATGGTATTTGAGCGGCGTTTCTTATTCCAATAAGTTTAGCTGATTGTTTATCCCAGGCCGCCGCGTCTACGGTCGCCAACAATCGGAACCCGCTTCTATGAATCGCGTGAAAAAGCCGCTGGTGCTTTCGCTGCTGCAGTACCCGAGCGGCCATCATGTCGCCGCGTGGCGCCATCCGGATACGGATCCAAAGGCCAATATCTCCGTCGATAGCTATATTGCCAGCGCGCGCGCCGCCGAGGCCGCGGGGTTTGATATCACCTTTATTGCGGACCGCCTCGGCATTCCCGCCGGACCCCTCGAGGCGACGCGGCGGGTGGATGAGTGGTCGCACGGCTTCGAGGCGCTGACCCTGGCCGCGGCGGTTGCGGCCACCACGCAGCGCATCGGCATCGTCGTCACCGCCAGCACCACCTTCAATGAACCCTACACCCTGGCGCGCCAGCTGGCTTCGCTCGATCTTATCAGCGGCGGGCGCCTGGGCTGGAATATTGTGACTTCGGGCCTGTCGAGTGAGGCCACGAATTTTAACCCGACGGAGTTTCGCCACGATAAGCGCTACGCGCGCGCAGAGGAGTTTATTGCGGCGGTGCGGGCGCTGTGGGGCTCCTGGG
>NZ_JAQGFU010000414.1:0-1410 GCF_030078455.1 Klebsiella sp. Ech2A
CCCCTGCAGCTTGCTCATCACCTGCTCCAGCGGCGGCCGCCGGGGCCAGTCTTTCAGCATCACCGAGATAAAACCGCCGTTTGAGGCGCTGGTGCCGTTCAGAATATTGAAGCCCGACACCTGAATGACGTCCTCCACCGCCGGATTGGCCAGCAGCAGCTCGCGCGCCTGGGCCATCACCGCCTCGGTGCGCTCCAGGGAAGCCGCCTCCGGCAGCTGGACGCTGGCGAAGAAGTAGCCCTGATCTTCCTCGGGCAGAAAGCCCTTCGGCATGCTGCTGAAGCTGAACGCCACCGCCCCGGCGGCCAGCGCGACCGCCGCCAGCGCCAGCCACGGACGACGGTTCATGCGGGCGACGAGCGCCCCGTAGCCGTCGCGCAGGCCAGCGAGGCCGCGATTGAATAGCCGCCAGACGGCCGCGGGCTGCGCCGGACGCGGGCGCAGCAGCAGCGCGCACAGGGCCGGCGTTAGCGTCAGCGCCACGACGCTCGACAGCGTGACCGCCGTGGAGAGGGTGACCGCAAACTGGCGATAGAGCTCGCCGACGATGCCCGGCAGCAGCGCCACCGGCACGAACACCGCCAGCAGCACCAGGGTGGTGGCGATAACCGGCCCGGCGATTTGGCGCAGCGCCTGGGCGGTGGCCTCAAGGCGGCCCAGGCCTTCCGCCATCTGGCTCTCGACGCTCTCCACCACCACGATGGCGTCGTCCACCACCATCGTCAGGGCGAGGATCGCCGCAAACAGGCTGAGGGTATTGGCGCTGTAGCCCAGCAGATAGAGCAGCGCGAAGGTGCCGATCAGCGACACCGGGATCGCCAGCGCGACGATCAGCGTCGCCCGCCAGCTTTGCAGGAACAGCGAAACCACCGCCACTACCGCCAGCAGGGTGAGCAGCAGCGAAACGGCAATCTCTTTGATCGTCGCCGCCACGAAGCGCGTGGTGTCGAACTTCACCTCCCAGGTGAGATCCGGCGGGAAGCGCGCGTGTAGCCGCGTGAGCTCGGCGCGCACCGCGCTGGCTACCTGCAGCGCGTTGGCGGTCGGCGTCGGATAAACCCCCAGATAGGCCGAGTCGCGGCCGTTGAGCTGCGCGCCGGAGCTGTAGCTGCGGGCGCCGAGCTCGATGGTTGCCACCTCGGCAAGGCGCACCAGCTGCCCCTGCTCGCCGCTGCGGATCGCTATCTGGCCGAAGCTTGCCGCATCGCTCAGGCGCCCAATACCGTTGATGGTCAGCGTTTGCTGCTGGCCGTTAAAGACCGGCGGCGTCCCCACCTGCCCGGCGGCGCCCTGCACGTTCTGCTCGCGCAGCGCCTGGGCGATATCTTCGCTGGTGACGTTGAGCGCATTCATACGGTCGGGCCGCAGCCAGACGCGCATGCTGTAGTCGCGGGCGCCGAACATCTGCAC
>NZ_JAQGFU010000415.1:0-1397 GCF_030078455.1 Klebsiella sp. Ech2A
GAGGATCTCCCCGACCTGGGCGCCGATGGTCTGCACCGGGTTCAGCGAGTTGCCCGGGTCCTGAGGCACCAGGCTGATGCGCGCGCCGCGCAGGCTATCGAGCCGCTTACCCGACCAGCCGCTGATATCCTCGGCGTTAATGACGATCTTACCGCCGTCGCGGCGGGCGTTATCCGCCAGCAGGCCGATAATCGCCTGGGCGGTGGTGGTCTTGCCGGAGCCGGATTCGCCGACGAACGCCAGCATTTCGCCGCGCCTGATGCTAAAGCTGACGCCGTGCACCACCTCGCGCCACTCCTGCCGGGAGCGGTAGCTGATGCGCAGGTTTTCGACGCTTAATACGTTCATGCGCGTTCTCCGCTAAATTGGCGGCTGATGCGGTTGGCGGCGAGCACCACCGCCACCACCGTCACGCCGGGGAAGGTGGTCAGCCACCAGGCGGTTGAAAGATAGTTACGCCCTTCGGCAATCAGCAGCCCCCATTCAGGGACCGGCGGCGGGGTGCCGTAGCCGAGAAAGCTCAGGGTCGAGAGCGCGAGGATCGCCTGACCGAACTGCAGGGTGGCGAAGGCCAGCACGGCGGTCAGCGAGTTCGGCAGAATATGCCGCCAGAAGACGGCGAAGAAGGTCCCGCCGCTGCCGTAAGCCGCTTCGACGTAATCGCTATGGCGTACGCGGACCACCTCCGCCCGCGCCAGGCGGGCAAAGCTGGCAATCGCGGCGACGCCAACGGCCACGGCGGCGTTAACGGTGCCGAAGCCGAGGATGATGATCACCGTGAGCGACAGCAGCAGCGAAGGGATCGCCAGCAGGACGTCAACCAGCCGCATCACCACCGACTCCACGCGTCCGGCGGCGGCGCCGGCAAGGGTGCCGAGCGCGCTGCCGACGATCAGCCCGATGGCGACCGCCGCCAGCGCCGCGCTGAGGGAGTGCACGGCGCCGTAAACAATTCGCGCCCACAGGTCGCGACCCAGCTGGTCGGTGCCGAGCCAGTGTCCGGCCTGCGGCGCCAGGCGCTGGGCGCCGGGTATCCCTTCCAGCGGGCTGTAGGGAGTAAAGAGCTGCGGCGCGACGGCCAGCAGCACGGCGGTAACGATGATCGCCCAGGCCAGCCATAGCCCTGGCTGCAGGCGCAGGGTGCGTCGGCTAAACGTCCGACGGCGGGCGGCGATAGCGTAATCGACCAGGCTCATAGGGCACCTCCGGCAAGCGGTTTCAGACGAGGATCGAACAGCGGCATCAGCAGATCGACCAGCAGATTAATCAGCACGAAGCCGAGGGCCGAGATCATTACCACCGCCTGCAGGACGGCGATATCCTGATTATTCACCGCCTGCTGGGTGAGCTGCCCGAGGCCCCCGCGGCCAAATACGGTTTCGGTAATCAGCGCCCCG
>NZ_JAQGFU010000416.1:0-1395 GCF_030078455.1 Klebsiella sp. Ech2A
CCCCTCTACCCGATACCCGGACAGGTGCCGGATCTGGCCGCCCTGCCGCCGTACTGCGCCTTTGCCGACCGCTGCGCGCGCGTCAGCGAACGCTGCCGCCAGGGGATCCCCCCGCTGGCGGGCGACGCCCGGCAGGTCGCCTGTTTTCATCCTGAGCTCGCGGAGGTTGTGGCATGAGCAGTGAATACGTCATTGAGGTCGAAGGGCTTAAAAAGTACTTCCCGCTGCGCGAGGGGCTGTTCGGGCAGCAAACCGGCGAGCTGCGGGCGGTGGACGGCGTGAGCTTTAAGATTCGACCGGGGACCATTTTCGGCCTGGTGGGGGAATCCGGCAGCGGCAAAACCACCGTCGGGCGCACCCTGCTCGGGCTGTATGAGAAAACCGCGGGCAGCGTCAGGTACCGCGGCCGCGAGCTCAGCGCGCTCTCTTCGCGCGAGATGCGGGCGCTGCGGCCGAAAATCCAGCTGGTCTTTCAGGATCCCTACAGTTCGCTGAACCCGCGAATTCGCGTCGGCGACGCCATCGGCGAGGCGATGCTGGAGCACGGGCTGTGCAGCAAGGCGGAGCTGTATGACCGAACGATTGCGGTCATGCAGATTTGCGGCCTCGCGGCGCAGCATTACAACCGTTTTCCGCACGAATTTTCCGGCGGCCAGCGCCAGCGTATCGGCATCGCCAGGGCGCTGATCCTCAACCCGGATTTCATCATCGCCGACGAGCCAATCTCGGCGCTGGACGTCTCCATCCAGGCGCAGATCGTTAACCTCTTTTGCGACCTGCGCGATGACCTGGGGGTTACGTTCCTGTTTATCTCCCACGACCTCGGGGTGGTGGAGCACCTGTGCGATGACGTGGCGGTGATGTATCTCGGACAGCTGGTGGAAACCGCAAGCCGCGACGCGCTGTTTGCCCGGCCGCTGCATCCCTATACTCAGGCGCTGCTGGCGGCGGTGCCCACTTTAGATCCGCTGCGCGAACCGGCGGTCGCGATGCAGGGCGAGATCCCTGACCCGTCAAACCCGCCGCCCGGCTGCCGCTTCTCCTCCCGCTGCCCGCAGGCCAGCGAGCGCTGCCGGCGGGAGGTCCCGCTCCTTCGCGAAGTCGCCGCGGGGCATCAGGTCGCCTGCCACGGCGTTTAGTTCGCCCGGCCCGGCTGCGGGCGAAAAAAAACCTGCCGCTCGTTCAGCGGCAGGTTTTGTTCCCAGGGGGAGCGACTACTCGTTATGCGTGAAGAGCCCGCGGGCGCTACTCGTCGAGGGCGTAGGCGATGATATCGTCGCCGACGTCCGGCGAGTGGCTGGCGCCGCCGGCTGAGATAACCACGTACTCTTTGCCCGTTTTCGGCGACGTGTAGATCAGCGGTGCGGCCACTGCGCCTACCGGCAGGCTCGCCGG
>NZ_JAQGFU010000417.1:0-1394 GCF_030078455.1 Klebsiella sp. Ech2A
GGCGCTGGAGGAGAAGGACGCCCGCGGGCTGGGCGTATCGGTCGCCGCGCTGCGGCGCAGCGTGCTGGTCTGCTGCGCCGTGCTGGTGGCCGCGCAGGTGGCGGTCAGCGGCAGCATCGCCTGGGTCGGGCTGGTTATCCCGCACCTTGCACGTCTGCTGGTCGGCGCCGACCATCGACGCCTGCTGCCAACCGCCTTCTGGCTCGGCGGCGGCTTTATGGTGGTGGTGGACAGCCTGGCCCGCACCTTAACTCAGGCGGAGATCCCGATCGGGATTATCACCGCCCTGCTCGGCGCGCCGCTGTTTAGCTGGCTGCTTTTCCATTCGCGCCACCGAGGAACCGCCTGATGGAAGTCTCCCTTAGCCTGACGCAGCTGCTCTATGGTCATCGTCAGCCGCTGTTTGCCCCGCTTAGCCTGCGCTGCCGCTCCGGCGAAGTCTGGGCGATCCTGGGCGCTAACGGGCGCGGAAAAAGCACGCTGCTTGATACGCTGACCGGCGTGCTGGCGCCGCTCGGCGGCCGGTTTGAATCGATCGGCGGCACCGCTATCGTGCCGCAGTCTTTTCGCCCGGCGTTTAGCTGGCAGGTGCAGGAGGTGGTGCTGATGGGCCGGGCTCGCCACGTCGATCTGTTTGCCCAGCCCGGCGCCGAGGACCGACGGCAGGTGCAGGAGGCGCTGCGCCAGCTGGGGATTGCGCATCTGGCGGCCGCCGCCTTTCGCGCGCTCTCCGGCGGCCAGCAGCAGCTGGTGCTGATCGCCCGCGCGCTGGTGGGCGCCAGCCAGAATATCCTGCTCGACGAGCCCTGTTCGGCGCTGGATCTCGCCAACCAGCAGGTGGTGCTGCAGCTGATTAGCGATCTGGCGCATCGCCAGACGCGAACGGTGCTGTTCACCACCCACGATCCGACCCACGCCCTGCAGATAGCCAGCCATACCTTACTCCTGCTGCCCGAGGGCGAATGGCTGGCGGGAGAGTCCGCCGAGGTGCTGAGCGAAGCTAATCTGCAGCGCGCCTACGGTTTACCGGTCCGCAAAATCGACCACCCCGGCTCGGCCGTGCCCCTGCTGGCGCCGCAGTTTACGATCCGCCGCTGAGCGGCAAAAAGCCCGCCGCGCGCAGGAAGCCCTGCCCCTCGTCGCCGAGAATAAAGCGGCAGAGCCGCTGCGCGTCGGCGCTCTCTTCTGTCGGCGTCAGGTAGTAGTCGGCGCGCACGTTCCACGGCGGCGGAATGACAACGCAGCGCAGCGCGTCGCCGGCCGGCATCTGGCTGGCGTAGTGGGCGTAGCCGATAAACAGGTCGGCCAGCCCTTCGCCAATCAGCCAGGCTGCCGCCGTGCTGCCCGGCGGGACCTTTAGCGAGTCTCTTCCTCCCACCAGCTGCCCGGCGCGG
>NZ_JAQGFU010000418.1:0-1388 GCF_030078455.1 Klebsiella sp. Ech2A
GGGTGCAGACCCACCCCGGCTCATGCTGCGGGACGTAATCAAGGAAGCGCTGCAGAGCCCGGAAGCGCCCCGGGCGGCCCAGCAGGCGGCAGTGCATGCCGACGGACATCATCTTCGGCGCCTCGCGCCCCTCTTCATACAGCACGTCAAAGCTATCTTTGAGGTAGGTATAAAACTGCTCCGCGGTATTGAACCCCTGCGCGGTGGCAAAACGCATGTCGTTGGTATCGAGGGTATAGGGCACAATCAGGTGCGGCCTGCGCGAACCGTCGGCGCACGGCACCTCGACCCAAAACGGCAGATCGTCGCCGTAGTAGTCGCTGTCGTAATCAAAGCCGCCGTGCTCAACCACCAGCCGGCGAGTGTTGGGGCTGTCGCGCCCGGTGTACCAGCCGGTGGGCGGCCTGCCAAAGAGATCGGTTAACACCTGCACCGCCTGCTGCAGATGCGCGCGCTCGGTCTCGATATCCATATGCTGATAGTGGATCCAGCGCCAGCCGTGGCTAACCACGTCGTAGTTGGCGGCCTTAATCGCCGCCACGATATCGGGATGCCGCGCCAGCGCCATCGCCACGCCGAACACGGTCAGCGGCAGCCCGCGCTGGCTGAACTCGCGGTGAATGCGCCAGAACCCGGCGCGGCTGCCGTACTCGTACAGCGAGTCCATCGACATATGTCGGTCAGGGTAGCTGGCCGCGCCGATAATGTCGGAGAGAAACTGCTCGGAGCCCGCGTCGCCGTGCAGGACGTGGTTTTCCGCCCCCTCTTCATAATTTAAAACAAACTGTACGGCGATACGCGCATTCTGCGGCCACGGCGCGCGCGGCGTCTGGCCGGCATAGCCGCGCAGATCGCGAGGATAATCCTGATTAAAAAGCGCTGACTGCTGACTCATCTCCCACCTCTTTACTCATCACCATCAGTTAAATGACTGAAACCTGCCGCCTAAATCTTTCGCTTCCGGGAAGGCCAGGTCACCCTGCTTGCTGGTCGACAGGCCGAGCGCCACCAGCGACTCGACCATTTTTACCGCCGCGCTGACGCCGTCGATGACCGGTACCCGCAGCTCGCGAGTGAGCTCCTGCGCCAGCGTCGCCATCCCGCCGCAGCCCAGCACAATCGCCCCGCAGCCGTCCTCCTTCAGCGCCTGAACGCAGCGCTGACGTACCTGCTCCTGCGCCCGGCCGCTGCCGTCTTCCAGCGCCAGCACCGGCAGATCGATGGCGTGCAGCCCGGCGCAGTGGTGGTAGAAGCCATACTGGTGCAGCAGGTGGCGGGCGATAATCAGCGTGCGCGGCAGCGTGGTGACGATGGAAAAACGGGTGGCGACCAGGGTGGCCATATGCATCGCCGCCTCGGCGATGCATATGGCCACCCTGGTCGCCACC
>NZ_JAQGFU010000419.1:0-1386 GCF_030078455.1 Klebsiella sp. Ech2A
GTCATGAAGCACGTCGGCTTCAGCTTCAATAACCTGTTCAGCGAAGCGATGGCGGTCCATCCCAAAGGGGCGGCGATCATGAGCCCAGGTCAGCGTGCGCTGCTCCAGCAGCGGCTGGTTGCGGGCCAGCAGGCGAAAATAGGGCGAGTCGCTGTGGCCATATTTCGCCAGGATGTTGCGTTCCTCCTCGCTGAATTCCTCCAGCGGTTTGGCGGCGATCCACGGCTCCCAGCTCAGCTCGTCGCGGGTGAAGTGCACCGGCGCACGCCTGCCGCTGACCGTCTGCGGCGCGGTATGCCAGAAGCCGGCAACCACCGGCGTCTCCGCGCTGGCCGTCGGCTTACCGTTCAGCAGCCGCAGACCGGCGATCAGCCGGCTCTGGAAGCTCACAAAGGCGATGAGCTGGGCGAGGGTGACCACCGCCCGCAGGCTCCAGCCGGCGTGGGTTAACGCCTGCAGCGCCGACGGCGTGGCCTCGATTGGGGTAAAGGTTAGCAGGCGGGCAAATCCCAGCGCCGGGATCAGCCGCGGCGACGTCGGGTCGGCAAGGCCGAATCCGGCGTAGTGGGCGGCGAGGGCGTCGGCCTGGTGCAGCTTGGCCACCTTTGCGGCCACCGCGAAGCGCTCGCTCAGCGGAAAATCCTCCTCCTCCTGACCGAACAGCGTTTCATAGCTGCCCTGGGCATGGCGGGTTGCCGCTTCGCGCACCGCGCGGGCCTCGGCCAATGCGGAATTCGGGGCAATATCGGCCAGCTCAGCCAAAATATCCTGACTCAGTGTCATGGTGACTCCTTACTGTAGTTGCGGGGCAATATGCTGAGCGATCAGCTCAATGGAGCGCAGCGTGTCGCGATGCGAAGGTTCAACGGAGTGGACCTGGAACGAAATATCGGTCACCCGCGCCAGCACGCTATCCTGCGCCAGCGAAGCCTGCACCTGTTCGACATCGCCGACGTGCGCATCCAGCTGAGAGAGATAATCTGTGACGGTGTCACCAACAAGCTGATGTCCGGCAGCGCGGTGCGCCGCCGCCTGACGACGCAGGCCCGGCTCCGCCACCTGCAGGGCGTACTGCCGACTGTCGGCAACAAACGCGGTGCGTGAGGCGAGGATCCTCGGTGCGACCCCCGCCGGGAGCGCGCTGAGGTAGGCGTCGATAATCGGATTCTGGATGGCGTCCAGCGGCAGCTGCGGCTGACCGACGGGGCGCGGCTGGGTGCGGGAGAGCATCAGTCCGTGCCCGGCCTGTCCCGCGCGGATAGCCCCTTGGGCGGAGAACGTGGCAATCCATATGCGCTCCGCGAGCTGCGGCGCCGGCGGGTAGAGATGGTTGTCCGGATGGGCCAGCGAATCGCCGCGCCAGGCGCTTTGGATCAGATGCAGGTG
>NZ_JAQGFU010000041.1:0-30662 GCF_030078455.1 Klebsiella sp. Ech2A
GTGCAGAAGGGGAGAGCGCTGGCGGTGGCGCGGTTTAACCTTTAGCGCGCTTTGGCCGCTGCCGGGAGCGACCGCTGCCGGCAATAATCGCTCCTGCGTGGTGCGCGTTGATGACGGCCGGCGCAGTATTTTGCTCACCGGTGATATCGAAGCGGTAGCAGAACGGGCAATGCTGAGCCGCTACTGGCAGCATCTGGCGTCTACACTTATCCAGGTTCCACATCATGGCAGCAATACCTCTTCAACCATTGCGCTGCTGCAGCGCACCGGCGGCGAGGCGGCGCTGGCCTCGGTATCCCGCTATAATGCGTGGCGTATGCCTTCGGATAAGGTTGTCCAGCGCTACCGACAGCAGGGCTACCGCTGGTTCGATACGGCCCGTCAGGGGCAAATTACGGTTGTTTTTTCCCCAGATGGTTGGCAAATCCTTAGCTTACGAGATCAACTTTTACCTCGTTGGTATCATCAGTGGTTTGGCGAGACCGAGGATAACGGGTAGAATATGCGGCTATTTCAACATAAGCTGGTTTACTGAATGCAGAATGATAAAGATCTCTCCACGTGGCAGACCTTCCGCCGCCTCTGGCCGCTTATTGCGCCATTTAAAACCGGACTGATCGTCGCGGCAATTGCGTTAGTCTTTAACGCGGCTAGTGATACCTTCATGCTATCGCTTCTTAAACCGTTATTGGATGATGGTTTTGGTAAAACGGATCGCTCAGTGCTGCTATGGATGCCGCTGGTGGTGATTGGGCTGATGCTGCTGCGTGGCGTCACCAGCTATATTTCGAGCTACTGTATCTCATGGGTTTCCGGCAAGGTCGTGATGACCATGCGACGCCGTTTATTCAGCCACATGATGGGGATGCCGGTCTCCTTCTTCGACAAACAGTCCACCGGTACGCTGCTGTCGCGCATCACCTATGATTCCGAGCAGGTTGCCTCGTCCTCTTCCAGCGCGCTGATCACCGTCGTGCGCGAAGGTGCGTCGATCATCGGTCTGTTTATCATGATGTTCTACTACAGCTGGCAGCTGTCGCTGATCCTGATCGTGCTGGCGCCAATCGTCTCCATCGCGATCCGCGTGGTCTCGAAGCGTTTTCGTAATATCAGCAAGAATATGCAGAACACCATGGGTCAGGTGACCACCAGCGCGGAACAGATGCTCAAAGGGCATAAAGAAGTGCTGATGTTTGGCGGCCAGGCCGTAGAAACCAAGCGTTTCGATAAGGTCAGCAACAAAATGCGCCTGCAGGGGATGAAAATGGTCTCCGCATCGTCCATCTCTGACCCTATCATTCAGCTGATCGCCTCTCTGGCGCTGGCGTTTGTGCTCTACGCCGCCAGCTTCCCAAGCGTGATGGAAACGCTGACTGCCGGTACGATTACCGTGGTCTTCTCCTCGATGATCGCCTTAATGCGTCCGCTGAAGTCTCTTACCAACGTCAACGCGCAGTTCCAGCGCGGGATGGCCGCCTGCCAGACGCTGTTTGCTATTCTTGATTCCGAGCAGGAAAAAGACGAAGGCACGCGGGTTATCGAGCGCGCGAAGGGGAGCCTTGAGTTCAGTAACGTCACCTTTACCTACCCTGGCCGTGAAACGCCGGCGCTGCGTAACATCAGCCTGAATATTCCGGAAGGTAAAACCGTGGCCCTGGTGGGACGCTCGGGATCGGGTAAATCGACAATCGCGAGCCTGATCACGCGCTTTTATGATATCGATGAAGGCCAGATTCTGCTCGACGGTCACGACCTGCGCGAATACACCCTGGCCTCCCTGCGCGATCAGGTCGCCCTGGTTTCGCAAAACGTGCACCTGTTCAACGATACCGTAGCCAACAACATTGCCTACGCGCGCAACGAAGAGTACAGCCGCGAGCAGATCGAAGAGGCGGCGCGGATGGCCTATGCCATGGACTTTATCAGTAAAATGGATAACGGCCTCGATACCGTCATCGGCGAGAACGGCGTGCTGCTTTCCGGCGGCCAGCGCCAGCGTATCGCCATCGCGCGTGCGCTGCTGCGCAACAGCCCAATCCTGATCCTCGATGAGGCGACGTCGGCGCTGGATACCGAATCTGAACGCGCCATTCAGGCGGCGCTGGACGAGCTGCAGAAAAACCGCACCTCGCTGGTTATCGCTCACCGCCTGTCAACCATCGAGAAAGCCGATGAAATCGTGGTGGTCGAAGATGGACGCATCGTTGAACGCGGCAGCCACGCTGACCTGCTGGAACATCGCGGCGTTTACGCTCAGCTGCATAAAATGCAATTTGGCCAATGATTGCGCGCATCTGGTCCGGTGAGTCGCCTTTATGGCGGCTGCTGCTGCCGCTCTCCTGGCTTTACGGCCTGGTGAGCGGCCTGATTCGTCTCAGCTATCGGCTGGGGCTGAAGAAGGCCTGGCGCGCGCCGGTTCCGGTTGTTGTTGTCGGCAACCTCACCGCCGGCGGTAACGGCAAGACGCCGGTTGTCATCTGGCTGGTGGAGCAGCTGCAGCAGCGCGGGATCCGCGTTGGCGTCGTTTCTCGCGGCTACGGCGGCAAGGCGGCGAGCTATCCGCTGGTGCTCAACAGCGCCACCGGCACATCGGAAGCCGGCGACGAGCCGGTGCTGATTTATCAGCGCACCGGCGCGCCGGTGGCGGTCTCCCCCCGGCGCAGCGATGCGGTGCGGGCGCTGCTTGCCGTACACGACCTGCAGCTTATCGTCACCGACGATGGTCTGCAGCACTACGGGCTGGCGCGCGATAAAGAAATCGTGGTGATTGACGGCGTACGCCGCTTTGGCAACGGCTGGTGGCTGCCGGCCGGGCCGATGCGCGAACGCGCCTCGCGCCTGCGCAGCGTCGACGCCATTATCGCTAATGGCGGCGTCGCGCGGCCGGGAGAGATAGCCATGCAGCTGCGCCCCGGGCAGGCGGTGAATGGCTTAACGGCGAACGACGCGACGTTGCGAGCTTTGATAACGTCGTCGCGATGGCCGGGATTGGCCATCCGCCGCGCTTTTTTGCCACCCTCGAAGGCAGCGGCGTGCGGCCGATAAAAACCGTGGCGCTGGCCGATCATCAGGCCCTTACCCATGCCGACGTTGCCGCGCTGGTGACCGAGCGGCAAACGCTGCTGATGACCGAAAAAGACGCGGTGAAATGCCGGGCCTTTGCCGAAGCTAACTGGTGGTATCTGCCCGTCGACGCCATAATGACGGACGAACGCGCGCAGCGGCTGCTTACGGATCTGGCGACGCTGGCGCAACGTTAGTTTTCGCCACGCCTGCTTTCGGTGCCGCTGTATCGGGATCCACAACGGAGAACCTGCATGTCGGTACTAACGCTTTCACTTAAAGAAGCCCGCCATCTTCACCTCGCGGCGCAGGGCCTGCTGAAAAGGCCCCGCCGTCGCGCCCAATCGGCCGATATTCTGCAGGCTATCCGCCAGATGTCGCTGCTGCAAATTGATACCATTAACGTTGTCGCCCGCAGCCCCTATCTGGTGCTTTTCAGCCGCCTCGGTAGCTATCCGCAAAGCTGGCTGGACGAGGCGCTGCGCGTGGGCGAACTCATGGAATACTGGGCTCATGAGGCCTGTTTTTTACCGCGCAGCGATTTTTCGCTGGTGCGTCACCGCATGCTGACGCCGGATAACATGGGCTGGAAGTACCATAAGGGGTGGATGACGGAGCATGCGGATGATATCCAGCTGCTGTTGGAGCACATCGCGCGAAATGGCCCGGTACGCTCGGCCGACTTTAGCCATCCGCGTAAAGGTGCCAGCGGCTGGTGGGAGTGGAAGCCGCACAAGCGCCATCTGGAGGGGCTGTTTACCGCCGGCGAAGTGATGGTCGTGGAGCGGCGCAACTTTCAGCGGGTTTACGACCTGACGCAGCGGGTGATGCCGCACTGGGACGATGCGCGCGATGCGCTGTCGCAGGCGCAGGCTGAAGAGATTATGCTGCGCAATAGCGCCCGCAGCCTGGGTATTTTCCGCCCGCAGTGGCTGGCGGACTATTATCGCCTGCGGCAGCCGGCGCTCGCGGGCCTGCTGGCAAACTGGCAGGAAGAGGGGCTGGTGACGGCGGTGAACGTCGAAGGGCTCGGCGATATGTGGCTGCACCGGGAGGCCCTGCAGCAGCTGGAGGCGGCGCCGGGCGGCAGGCTTTCGGCGAGCCATAGCGCGGTGCTGTCGCCGTTCGACCCGGTCGTCTGGGACCGTAAGCGCGCCGAGCAGCTGTTTAATTTTAGCTACCGCCTCGAGTGCTACACGCCGGCGCCAAAGCGCCAGTATGGCTACTTCGTGCTGCCGCTGCTGCATCAGGGCAGGCTGGTGGGCCGCATGGACAGCAAAATGCATCGCAAAACCGGGGTTCTGGAAATTTTCTCGCTATGGCTGGAAGAGGGCGTCAAGGTGACCTCTGGCCTGGAGAGTGGGCTGCAGCGGGCGATTGACGATTTTGCCCGCTGGCAGCAGGCCGAGCGCGTGAGCTTCGGCCAACTGCCGCCGGAACTCTTTGCCGACCGCCGGCAGGGCTGGCAGCTCGAAGCTAGTTGAGCCCCCGGCGTCCGTCCGGCCGTATCGCCAAACGCCGCGCGGCAGCGGCACGTCGGCGGGCTTTCGCCCCTTCGCCGCTCGCGCAAACGGATCCCGGTGTCAGGTATCCTGTGCTATGCTGCTGCGGAATCTATTCGGTCCATCAGGAGGAAACATGGATCACCGTTTACTTGAAATTATCGCCTGTCCTGTTTGCAACGGTAAACTGTATTACAGCCAGGATAAGCAAGAGCTCATCTGCAAAATTGACAGCCTGGCCTTTCCTCTGCGCGACGGTATTCCCGTATTGCTGGAAACCGAAGCCCGCTCGCTAGCCGTTGGAGAGAGCCACTCATGAGTTTTGTGGTTATCATTCCTGCGCGCTTTGCCTCCACGCGTTTGCCCGGCAAGCCGCTGCAGGATATCAACGGCAAGCCGATGATCGTTCACGTGCTGGAGCGCGCGCGCGAGTCCGGGGCCGATCGTATTATCGTCGCCACCGACCATCAAGAGGTGGCGCGCGCGGTGGAAGCCGCCGGCGGCGAAGTGTGCATGACGCGCGCCGATCATCAGTCCGGCACTGAACGCCTGGCGGAAGTTGTCGAGAAGTGCGCCTTCAGCGATGAGACGATTATCGTCAATATTCAGGGCGACGAGCCGATGATCCCGCCGGCGATTGTGCGCCAGGTGGCCGAGAATCTGGCCTCCAGCACCAGCGGGATGGCGACGCTGGCGGTGCCGATCCACGATGCCGAAGAGGCGTTTAACCCGAATGCGGTGAAGGTGGTGATGGATGCCGAAGGCTACGCCCTCTACTTCTCCCGCGCCACGATTCCCTGGGATCGCGATCGCTTCGCGCAGTCTCGCGACGCCATCGGCGATTCGCTGCTGCGCCATATCGGCATCTACGGCTATCGCGCAGGCTTTATCCGCCGCTATGTCAGCTGGGCGCCGAGCCCGCTGGAGCAGATCGAAATGCTCGAGCAGCTGCGCGTGCTGTGGTACGGCGAAAAAATCCATGTCGCGGTAGCGGAAGTTGTCCCGGGCACCGGCGTCGATACGCCGGAAGATCTGGAGCGCGTTCGCGCCGAGCTGCGTTAATCCCCCGATCCCCTCCATCAGGAGGGGATATCCCCAGGCTATTTTTCCATACTTTTCGCCGTAATTTTTGATCTCACCCGATGACAACCTCGCGACCGACGCTCATGATGAAACCAGTAGTGTTCATGAGGGTAATTCAATGGAACAGTTGCGAACCGAGCTGAGTCACCTGCTGGGCGAAAAGCTCAGCCGGGTAGAGTGCGTGAGCGAGAAGCCCTTAACGGCGCTGTGGGCGCTCTATGATGCACAGGGAAATCCGCTGCCGCTGCTGGCGAGAAGCTTCACCACGCCCGGCGTTGCGCGCCAGCTGGCGTGGAAGATATCCACCCTGGCCCGCAGCGGCTCCGTGCGTATGCCGGTGGTCTACGGCGTGATGACGCATGAGGAGCACCCTGGGCCGGACGTTCTGCTGATTGAGCGGCTGCGCGGCGTCTCCGTCGAAGCCCCGGCCCGCACCCCGCAGCGCTGGGAGCAGCTGCAGGAGCAGATCGTCGAAGCGCTGCTGTCGTGGCACCGTCAGGATAGCGGCGGCTGCGTCGGGGTGGTGGATTGTACGCAGGAAAATCTGTGGCCAAACTGGTACCGCCAGCGGGTGGAGGTCCTGTGGGGAACGCTTAACCTTTATCAGGATACCGGCCTGACGATGCAGGACAAGCGGATCCTCTTCCGCTCGCGCGAGTGCCTTGGCGAATTATTTAAAGACTTCAGCGACAACTGCGTGCTGGTGCACGGCAGCTTCACGCTGCGCAGCATGCTGAAGGACGCGCGTAGCGACCAGCTGCTGGCCATGGTGGGGCCGGGGATGATGCTGTGGGCACCGCGTGAATATGAGCTGTTTCGCCTCTGCGACGGCGGCCAGGCGGAACAGCTGCTGTGGCACTATCTGCACCGCGCGCCGGTTGCGGAATCCTTCCTCTGGCGGCGCTGGCTCTATCTGCTGTGGGACGAGGTCGACAGCCTGGTCAACACCGGGCGCTTCGATCGCACCCGCTTTGATTTGGCCGCGAAATCACTCCTGCCCTGGCTCGCCTGACGCGCCTTTAAGCCACTGCCAGACGCGCCCCAGCGTTTCATAGCCGACGCGATCGCTGTGCATCAGCCAGAAGGGAGACGGAATTGCGCGCTCCCAGGGATTTAACGGCGATTCGATGGCCAGCTGGTTGGCCGGCGCCGGCAGCGGATTGAGCCCGGCATGGCGGAAGAAGATCATCGCTCGCGGCAGGTGCGACGCGGAGGTGACCAGCAGGAAGGGCGCATCGCCAATCGCCCGTTTTACCGCCTGAGCCTCTTCTTCCGTATCCTTTGGCCGATCGAGGACGATAATGTCGCTGGCCGGCACGCCGAGGCTCTCCGCCACGCGGGCGCCGGCCAGCGCGGTGCTGACCGGGTTGGTTTTCGCCGCGGCGCCGGTAAAGATCATCTTCGATCCCGGATTCTCGTGCCACAGGCGGATCCCTTCGGTCAGCCGCGGCAGGCTGTTGTTAATCAGGTTCGAGCTGGGCGCCCACGCCGAATTCCACGTGTACCCGCCGCCGAGCACCACCACGTACTGAACCTTTTCGCCGCCGCGCCATGTCGGATAGGTATCTTCGATCGGTTTGAGCAAGCTGTCGGCCACCGGCTGCAGGCTGAGCAGGGCCAGCAGCAGCCAGCCGATGCTGACGCAGGCCTTGCCGGTTTTTTGCCAACGGCTAAACCACAGTAGCGCAATGCCGAAAGCGATCAGCATCAGCAGCAGGGGAAGGGGCAGCAACATGCCGCCTAAATATTTTTTCAGCGTAAAAAGCATGCCAGATGGGTCCTTTTTAACCACATAACCAAACTTATGCCCCGATCTTATAACAGATCGCTTCACTCTCAGCGCGGGTATGACAAAATAGCGGCTTTGTGTTGGCTTGTGGAGTCGCCCGTGCAGGATCGCAATTTCGATGACATTGCCGAAAAGTTTTCGCGCAATATATACGGCACCACCAAGGGCGAACTGCGCCAGGCTATCCTCTGGCAGGATCTGCAGCCGCTGCTGGATCGGCTGGGTCCCGGGCCGCTGCGCGTTCTTGACGCCGGCGGCGGCGAGGGGCAAACGGCGGTAAAGGTTGCACAGATGGGTCATCACGTCACGCTCTGCGATCTTTCTGCCGAGATGGTTGCCCGCGCCCGACAGGCGGCAGTCGATAAAGGTGTGATCGACAACATGCATTTTGTACAATGCGCGGCTCAGGATATTGCGCAGCATTTGGAAAGCCCGGTCGATCTGATACTGTTTCATGCGGTGCTGGAATGGGTGGCCGAGCCTCAGGAGATGCTGCGGACGCTGTGGTCGGTGCTGCGTCCCGGCGGCGCGCTGTCGCTAATGTTCTACAATGCTAACGGTCTGCTGATGCACAATATGGTTGTCGGAAACTTCGATTACGTGCAGATCGGGATGCCTAAAAAGAAAAAACGCACGCTATCGCCGGACTATCCGCGCTCCCCGGAGCAGGTGTACGGCTGGCTGGAAGAGCAGGGCTGGCAAATTACCGGCAAAACCGGCGTGCGGGTGTTTCATGACTATCTGCGTGAAAAACGCAGACAGCGCGACAATTTTGCGGCGCTGCTGGAGCTGGAGACGCGCTACTGTCGCCAGGAGCCGTATATTAGCCTGGGTCGCTATATTCACGTCACCGCGATGAAGAACCAGGCTCAGAGCTGCAGATGCAAGGATAAAGTATGAGTGAATTTTCCCAGACAGTCCCCGAACTGGTTGCCTGGGCCAGAAAAAATGATTTTTCTATTTCGCTGCCGGTCGACAGACTCTCTTTTCTGCTGGCGGTTGCCACGCTGAACGGCGAGCGGCTTGAAGGGGAAATGACCGAGGGAGAACTGGTGGACGCGTTCCGCCACGTCAGTGATGCGTTTGAGCAGACCAGCGAAACCATCAGCCAGCGCGCCAATAACGCGATTAACGATATGGTGCGCCAGCGTCTGCTGAACCGCTTTACCAGCGAACTCACGGAAGGCAACGCTATTTATCGCCTGACGCCGTTAGGTATTGGGATTACCGACTACTATATTCGCCAGCGCGAGTTCTCCACGCTGCGCCTGTCGATGCAGCTCTCGATCGTCGCCGGCGAGCTCAAGCGCGCCGCTGATTCTGCGGAAGAGGGCGGCGACGAGTTTCACTGGCATCGTAACGTCTTCGCGCCGCTGAAATATTCGGTCGCGGAAATTTTTGACAGCATCGATCTGACCCAGAGGATCATGGACGAACAGCAGCAGCTGGTGAAGGACGACATCGCCCAGCTGCTGAACAAAGACTGGCGGGCGGCGATCTCCAGCTGCGAGCTGCTGCTTTCGGAAACCTCCGGGACTTTGCGCGAACTGCAGGATACGCTGGACGCGGCGGGCGATAAGCTGCAGGCTAACCTGCTGCGGATCCAGGACGCGACGCTCGCGCGGGACGACCTGCACTTTGTCGATCGCCTGGTGTTCGATCTGCAGAGCAAGCTGGATCGTATCGTAAGCTGGGGCCAGCAGGCCATCGACCTGTGGATCGGCTACGATCGCCACGTGCACAAGTTTATCCGTACCGCCATTGATATGGATAAAAACCGCGTATTTGCTCAGCGCCTGCGCCAGTCGGTGCAGACCTACTTCGATGCGCCGTGGGCCCTGACCCACGCCAGCGCCGACCGCCTGCTTGACATGCGTGACGAAGAGATGGCGCTGCTCGACGAAGAGGTCACCGGGGAGCTCCCTGAGGATCTGGAGTACGAAGAGTTTAATGAAATCCGTGAACAGCTGGCGGCTCTGATTGAGGCGCAGCTGGTTATCTATAAAGACAAAGGTCTGCCGCTGGATCTCGGCCTGGTCGTTCGCGAGTATCTGGCGCAGTATCCGCGCGCGCGGCACTTCGACGTGGCGAGAATCGTCGTCGATCAGGCGGTACGCCTGGGCGTAGCGCAAGCAGATTTCACCGGACTGCCGGCACAATGGCAGCCGATTAATGATTACGGAGCCAAGGTACAGGCGCATGTCATCGACAAATATTGAACAAGTGATGCCGGTTAAGCTGGCGCTGGCGTTGGGCAATCCGTTATTTCCGGCGCTGGATAGCGCCCTGCGTGCGGGCCGCCATATCGGCCTGGACGAACTGGATAATCACGCATTTTTGATGGATTTTCAGGACTACCTGGAAGAGTTTTACGCTCGCTATAACGTTGAGCTGATTCGCGCGCCGGAGGGGTTCTTCTACCTGCGTCCGCGCTCCACCACGCTGATCCCGCGCTCGGTGCTGTCAGAGCTGGATATGATGGTCGGCAAAATTCTTTGCTACCTCTACCTGAGCCCGGAGCGCCTGGCGAATGAGGGGATCTTCACCCAGCAGGAGCTCTACGACGAGCTGCTGACCCTGGCGGACGAAGCCAGGCTGCTGAAGCTGGTGAATAACCGCTCCACCGGCTCCGACCTCGACAGGCAGAAGCTGCAGGAAAAAATGCGCGCGTCGCTTAACCGCCTGCGCCGTCTCGGCATGGTGTGGTTTATGGGCCATGACAGCAGCAAATTCCGCATTACCGAATCGGTGTTCCGCTTCGGCGCCGACGTTCGCGCCGGCGACGATCCGCGCGAGGCGCAGAAGCGCCTGATCCGCGACGGCGAAGCGATGGCGCTGGAGAATCACCTGCAGCTCAATGATGAGAATGAAGAGAATCAGCCGGATAGCGGGGAGGAAGAGTAATGATTGAACGCGGTAAGTTTCGCTCGCTAACGCTGGTTAACTGGAACGGCTTTTTTGCCCGTACATTTGACCTGGATGAACTGGTTACCACGCTTTCAGGCGGTAACGGCGCCGGGAAATCAACCACCATGGCGGCCTTCGTTACGGCCCTGATCCCGGACCTGACCCTGCTGCACTTCCGTAACACCACCGAAGCGGGCGCCACCAGCGGCTCGCGCGATAAGGGCCTGCACGGCAAGCTGCGCGCCGGGGTGTGCTACTCGGTGCTGGACGTTATCAACTCTCACCACCAGCGCGTGGTGGTGGGCGTACGCCTGCAGCAGATCGCCGGTCGCGATCGCAAAGTGGATATTAAGCCGTTTGCCATTCAGGGCCTGCCGACCTCTATTCAACCAACGCAGCTGCTGACGGAAACCCTTAACGAACGCCAGGCGCGCGTCCTGAGCCTCAACGAGCTGAAAGAAAAGCTGGAAGAGATAGAAGGGGTGCAGTTCAAGCAGTTCAACTCGATAACCGACTACCACTCGCTGATGTTCGACCTGGGCGTAGTCGCCCGTCGTCTGCGCTCGGCCTCTGACCGTAGCAAATACTATCGCCTGATCGAAGCCTCGCTGTACGGCGGGATCTCCAACACCATTACCCGCTCGCTGCGCGACTACCTGCTGCCGGAAAACAGCGGCGTACGCAAGGCGTTCCAGGATATGGAAGCCGCGCTGCGTGAAAACCGCATGACCCTGGAGGCGATTCGCGTCACGCAGTCCGACCGCGATCTGTTTAAGCACCTGATCAGCGAGGCCACCAACTACGTGGCGGCGGACTACATGCGTCACGCCAACGAGCGTCGCGTCCATCTGGATAAGGCGCTGGAGTATCGTCGCGATCTGTTCACCTCCCGCGCGCAGCTGGCGGCAGAGCAGTATAAGCACGTCGATATGGCCCGCGAGCTGCAGGAGCATAACGGGGCAGAAGGCGATCTTGAGGCCGACTATCAGGCCGCCAGCGATCATCTGAACCTGGTGCAAACCGCGCTTCGCCAGCAGGAAAAAATCGAGCGCTACGAAGCGGATCTCGACGAGCTGCAGATCCGTCTTGAAGAGCAGAACGAGGTGGTGGCGGAAGCGACCGATCTGCAGGAAGAGAACGAGGCTCGTGCGGAAGCCGCAGAGCTGGAAGTGGATGAGCTGAAAAGCCAGCTTGCCGACTACCAGCAGGCGCTGGACGTCCAGCAGACCCGCGCGATCCAGTACAACCAGGCGCTGCAGGCCTTAGATCGTGCGAAGGCGCTGTGCCATCTGCCGGATTTAACTGCGGAAAGCGCCGGCGAGTGGCTGGAAACCTTCCAGGCGAAGGAGCAGGAAGCGACGGAGAAAATGCTGTCGCTGGAACAAAAAATGAGCGTTGCGCAAACCGCGCACGGTCAGTTTGAGCAGGCTTTCCAGCTGGTGGCGGCCATCAAC
This sequence comes from Klebsiella sp. Ech2A, assembly GCF_030078455.1. Lineage (NCBI taxonomy): Bacteria > Pseudomonadati > Pseudomonadota > Gammaproteobacteria > Enterobacterales > Enterobacteriaceae > Klebsiella > Klebsiella sp. Ech2A. Next base: position 11,799 of record NZ_JAQGFU010000041.1, read on the forward strand.
GGCCCGCTGGCGCGTAACGAAGCCTGGAACGTGGCGCGCGAGCTGCTGCGCGACGGCGTCAACCAGCGCCATCACGCCGAACAGGCGCCGGGGCTGCGTAGCCGCCTGACCGAGCTGGAGCAGCGCCTGCGCGAGCAGCAGGAAGCTGAACGCCAGCTCAACGAATTCTGCAAGCGCCAGGGCAAGCGTTACGATATTGACCGCCTGGAAACGCTGCACGAGGAGCTGGAAGCGCGAATTGCCTCCTTGTCCGACGGCGTCTCCTCCGCCAGCGAGCAGCGAATGACGCTGCGTCAGGAGCTGGAGCAGCTGCAGTCCCGTACCCAGACGCTGCTGCGTCGGGCGCCGATCTGGCTGGCGGCGCAGAACGCCCTCAGCCAGCTCTGCGAGCAGAGCGGGGAGCAGTTTGAATCAAGCCAGGAGGTGACCGAATACCTCCAGCAGCTGCTGGAGCGCGAGCGCGAGGCGATCGTTGAGCGCGACGAAGTGGGCGCGCGCAAGCGGGCCATCGATGAAGAGATTGAGCGCCTTAGCCAGCCGGGCGGCTCGGAAGATCCGCGCCTGAATGCCCTGGCGGAGCGTTTTGGCGGCGTGCTGTTGTCGGAAATTTATGACGACGTTAGCCTCGAAGATGCGCCGTACTTCTCGGCCCTGTACGGCCCGTCGCGCCATGCCATCGTGGTTCCCGACCTGTCGCAGCTCACCGGGCAGCTTGAAGGCCTGGAGGACTGCCCGGAAGATCTCTACCTGATCGAAGGCGATCCGCAGTCGTTCGATGACAGCGTCTTTAGCGTTGATGAGCTGGAAAAAGCGGTGGTCGTCAAGGTTGCCGATCGCCAGTGGCGCTACTCGCGCTTCCCGACGCTGCCTCTGTTTGGCCGCGCCGCCCGTGAAAGCCGTATTGAAAGCCTGCACGCCGAGCGGGAAGAGCTGTCCGAGCGTTTTGCGACCCTGTCGTTCGACGTGCAGAAGACCCAGCGTCAGCATCAGGCCTTCAGCCGCTTTATCGGCAGCCACCTGGCGGTGGCCTTTGAAGACGATCCGGAAGAAGAGATCCGTAAGCTCAACGGCCGCCGCGGCGAGCTGGAGCGGGCGCTTAACGCGCACGAGAGCGATAACCAGCAGAACCGGCTGCAGTACGAGCAGGCGAAAGAGGGCGTTTCCGCGCTTAACCGCCTGCTGCCGCGCCTTAGCCTGCTGGCGGACGATACGCTGGCCGATCGCGTTGACGAAATTCAGGAGCGCCTGGACGAAGCCGAAGAAGCGGCCCGCTTTATCCAGCAGCACGGCAATCAGCTGGCGAAGCTGGAACCGATGCTCTCAGTACTGCAGAGCGATCCGGAGCAGTTCGAGCAGCTGAAAGAAGACTACGCTTACTCGCAGCAAACCCAGCGTGAAGCGCGCCAGCAGGCGTTTGCGCTCAGCGAAGTGGTGCAGCGTCGCGCCCACTTTAGCTACTCTGATTCCGCGGAGATGCTCAGCGGCAACAGCGATCTCAACGAAAAGCTGCGCCAGCGTCTGGAGCAGGCGGAGGGCGAACGCAGCCGGGCTCGTGACGCCACGCGTACGCATACCGCGCAGCTGAACCAGTACAATCAGGTTCTGGCCTCGCTGAAAAGCTCGTATGACACCAAAAAAGAGCTGCTCGGCGATCTGTATAAAGAGCTGCAGGATATCGGCGTGCGCGCCGATAGCGGGGCGGAAGAGCGCGCCCGCGTGCGTCGTGATGAGCTGCATACGCGTCTGAGCAATAACCGCTCGCGGCGCAATCAGCTGGAAAAAGCCCTGACCTTCTGCGAAGCGGAGATGGACAACCTGACCCGCAGGCTGCGCAAGCTTGAGCGCGATTACTGCGAAATGCGTGAGCAGGTGGTCAGCGCCAAAGCCGGCTGGTGTGCGGTGATGCGTCTGGTGAAAGACAACGGCGTTGAGCGCCGACTGCACCGTCGCGAGCTGGCCTATCTCTCGGCTGACGAGCTGCGTTCGATGTCGGATAAAGCGCTCGGCGCGCTGCGTCTGGCGGTCTCCGATAACGAACACCTGCGTGACGTGCTGCGCGTCTCTGAGGATCCGAAGCGTCCTGAGCGCAAAATTCAGTTCTTCGTTGCCGTCTACCAGCACCTGCGCGAGCGTATCCGTCAGGATATTATCCGCACCGACGACCCGGTCGAGGCGATTGAGCAGATGGAGATCGAGCTCAGCCGTCTGACCGAAGAGCTGACCAACCGCGAGCAGAAGCTGGCGATCAGCTCCCGCAGCGTGGCCAATATCATCCGCAAGACCATTCAGCGCGAGCAGAACCGTATTCGGATGCTTAACCAGGGCCTGCAGAGCGTCTCCTTTGGTCAGGTCAACAGCGTGCGTCTCAACGTCAACGTGCGGGAAACCCATTCGACGCTGCTCGACGTGCTGTCTGAGCAGCATGAGCAGCACCAGGACCTGTTCAACAGCAACCGCCTGACCTTCTCGGAAGCGCTGGCGAAGCTCTATCAGCGCCTCAATCCGCAGATTGATATGGGCCAGCGTACCCCGCAAACCATCGGTGAAGAGCTGCTGGACTACCGCAACTATCTGGAGATGGAAGTGGAAGTTAACCGCGGCTCCGACGGCTGGCTGCGCGCGGAGTCCGGCGCGCTGTCGACCGGGGAAGCGATCGGTACCGGGATGTCGATTCTGGTGATGGTCGTGCAGAGCTGGGAAGACGAGTCCCGCCGCCTGCGCGGCAAAGACCTGTCGCCGTGCCGTCTGCTGTTCCTCGACGAAGCGGCACGTCTTGATGCCCGCTCTATCGCCACCCTGTTTGAGCTGTGTGAACGTCTGGAAATGCAGCTGATTATTGCCGCCCCGGAAAATATCAGTCCGGAAAAAGGCACCACCTATAAGCTGGTGCGTAAGGTGTTCAATAACCATGAGCACGTGCACGTGGTTGGCCTGCGCGGCTTCGCGGCCCAGCTGCCCCAAACGCTGCCGGGCACGGCGGACGCCTCTTAGCGGCGTTAAATTAGCGAATAAAAGGGCAACAATGTGTTGCCCTTTTTGTTATCTAATCTGGTATGGTAAGGTTGGATAATCTTTAAACTTCTTTACATTTGGTAAGGCAAAAGCGTTACCACCTTTATATACTGTGAATAAGCCCCATTTTTTGGGGAGCAATGTGTTAACAGGGGGCAAGGGATGTTGCTAAAGAAACGGTATGGTCGTCAATTGTCGGCGCTGAGCTTGAGCCTGGCTTTTGCATTTGCTCCACTGTTCAATGTCCAGGCCGAAGAGCCTGAAGTCGTACCCACGGACAGCTCCGCCACGCTGGGAGAGCTTTCGTCAGCGCTGCTGCAAAACAACGGCCAGTCTGCCGCGGTGGCAAAAATGGCCGGCGAGCAGCCCCTGGCGACAGACGTCGCCGCGAAAAGCCGGGCCGAGATTGAAGCGCTGCTTCCGGCTGGCTATAAGCCCGTCTTTATGAATCCGCTGGTGTCGCTGTATGCGGCCAGGGATATGAAACCGATGTGGGATAGCCGTGAGGCGGTGCAGGCGTTTCAGCAGCAGCTGGCCGAAGTCGCTATCGCCGGCTTCCAGCCGCAGTTCACCACCTGGGTGAGCCTGCTGACCGATCCCGCGGTGAGCGGCATGGCGCGTGATGTCGTGCTGTCCGACGCCATGATGGGCTACCTGCATTTTATTAGCGGTATTCCGATTCAGGGCAACCGCTGGCTATACGGAACCAAACCCTACGTCATGGCTACGCCGCCGCTATCGGTCATCAATCAGTGGCAGCTGGCGCTGGACAACGGCTCTTTGCCGCAGTTTATTGCCGGACTCACGCCGCGTCATCCGCAGTATGAAGCGATGCATCAGGCTCTGCTGCAGCTGGTGGCCGATTCGCGTCCGTGGCCGCAGATGACCGGCAGCGCATCGCTGCGTCCTGGCGAGTGGAGTAATGATATCGGCGCGCTGCGCGAGATATTACAGCGTACCGGCATGCTGGATGATTCGGCGAAAATTACCCTCCCGGGCGACGTAGTCAGCCCGTCGGCGGGCAAGAAAGGTAAACCGGCCGCCCGCGGGATTTACGATCGCCAGCTGGTTGAGGGCGTAAAGCGCTTTCAGGCCTGGCAGGGGCTGGGGGCGGATGGCGTGATCGGCCAATCCACGCGCGATGGGCTGAACGTCTCCGCGGCGCAGCGTGCCGGGGTGGTGGCGCTCAACATTCAGCGCCTGCGCCTGCTGCCTGGCAAGCTGTCGACCGGCATTATGGTGAACATTCCGGCCTTTTCGCTGGTCTATTACCAGGACGGTAGCCAGGTGCTGGCCTCGCGGGTGATCGTCGGTCGTCCGGACCGTAAAACGCCGATGATGAGCAGCGCGCTGAATAACGTGGTGGTCAATCCGCCGTGGAACGTGCCGCCGACGCTGGCGCGCAAAGATATTCTGCCGAAGGTGCGCAACGATCCGGGCTATCTTGAGCAGCATGGCTATACCCTGATGCGCGGCTGGAACAGCAAAGAGGCGATCGACCCTTATCGCGTAGACTGGTCCACCATCACCGAGAGCAATCTGCCGTTCCGCTTCCAGCAGGCTCCGGGCGCGCGCAACTCGCTGGGGCGCTACAAATTCAACATGCCGAGTTCTGACGCTATCTATCTGCACGATACGCCGAACCACAACCTGTTCCAGAAGGACGTACGGGCGCTGAGCTCCGGCTGCGTGCGCGTGAACAAGGCCTCCGAGCTGGCAAATATGCTGCTGCAGGATGCGGGCTGGAACGATACGCGAATTTCCGCCGCGCTTAAGCAGGGCGATACCCGCTATGTGAATATTCGCAACAATATCCCGGTGAATCTTTATTATCTCACCGCCTTTGTTGGTGCTGATGGACGGACACAATATAGAACAGATATTTACAATTACGATCTCACCGCGCGATCTGGCGCACAAATTCTGGCAAAAGCCGAACAATTAATCAGGTAAATGAAGTAGTTCAACGGATCCCGTTGTCCTAACTCTGGGTGAAAACAGGCGCTGTTCGTCTACAGGGCCCGTTTTTACTGGGGTTAGGCCGCCTTGACGTTGGCAATAATGCCCGGTAAGGTGCCTTTCGTGCGCCAGAAGTGCATATTACACAACACCATTAAAACTGCATTGAGGTGATTAGTCCGGGAACCTCCTGACGCTTGCTCCGGCAAGCTCGCGGGGGAGTAGACGTCGCCAGCAAAGAGGCAGCTTGAAGGATGGCGTGTATATTTCGATTCATTTACTTGTAGACCTGATTATCATGGACAAATTTGACGCTAATCGCCGCAAACTGCTGGCGCTAGGTGGCGCTGCGCTAGGTGCAGCAGCCATTTTGCCTGCGCCGGCATTTGCCACCCTCTCGACCCCCCGACCGCGTATTTTGACGCTGAATAACCTGCATACCGGTGAATCACTCAAAGCGGAGTTTTTCGATGGCAGAGGCTATATTCAGGATGAATTAGCAAGACTTAACCATTTCTTCCGTGATTTCCGCGCGAATAAAATAAAGTCCATCGATCCGAGCTTATTCGATCATCTTTATCGCCTGCAGGGATTACTTGGCACCAGTAAGCCTGTCCAGCTGATCTCCGGCTATCGTTCCCTCGATACCAACGATGAGCTACGTGCACGAAGCCGTGGTGTAGCCAAACATAGCTACCACACCAAAGGCCAGGCCATGGATTTTCACATTGAAGGCATTTCGTTGAGCAATGTTCGCAAAGCGGCGTTATCTATGGGCGCGGGTGGTGTAGGATACTACCCACGTAGCAACTTTGTGCATATTGATACCGGTCCCGTAAGGCACTGGTAACGAAAGGAGCGTCATGAACTATCGTATTATTCCGGTTACCGCGTTCGCCCAGAACTGCTCTTTAATCTGGTGTGAGCAAACCCGACTTGCTGCGCTGGTCGATCCCGGCGGTGATGCAGAGCGAATCAAACAGGAAGTGACGGCAGCGGGCGTTAGCCTGATGCAGATTTTGCTCACTCACGGTCATCTCGACCACGTTGGTGCGGCAGCCGAGCTGGCGCAACATTACGGCGTGCCGATTATCGGGCCGGAAAAAGAAGATGAGTTCTGGCTGGAAGGACTCCCTGCGCAAAGCCGGATGTTCGGCCTGGAGGATTGCCAGCCGCTGCATCCTGACCGCTGGCTCAATGAAGGCGATGTCGTCAGCGTGGGGAACGTTTCTCTGCAGGTTCTGCACTGCCCGGGCCATACGCCGGGACACGTTGTTTTCTTCGACGACGCGTCGCGGCTGCTGGTTTCCGGCGACGTTATCTTCAAAGGTGGCGTCGGGCGCAGCGACTTCCCGCGCGGCGACCACGGCCAGCTGATCGACGCGATTAAACGCAAGCTGTTGCCTTTGGGCGATGACGTGACGTTTATCCCCGGCCACGGGCCGATGTCAACGCTGGGCCATGAGCGTTTGCACAATCCCTTCCTGCAGGATGAAATGCCGGTCTGGTAACCATGCCGGACGCTAAATACAAAAAAGGCCGCAAATGCGGCCTTCTTTTTTTAGGGGTCTGCGGCGTTACAGTACGGCGACGATCGCTTCACACAGCGGCGCCATGTTGTCCGGCGTCATGCCGGCAACGTTGATACGCCCGGAAGCCACGGCGTAAATAGCGAACTCTTCGCGCAGGCGCAGAACCTGCTCTTTGGTCAGGCCGCTGAACGAGAACATGCCGTTTTGCTTAGTGATGAAGGAGAAGTCGCGGTCAGCGCCTTTTTCCTGCAGGGTATTGACGAACAGCAGGCGCATACGCTGAATGCGCTGGCGCATGTCGGTCAGCTCCTGCTCCCAGATAGCACGCAGCGCATCGTTGCTGAGGATCGTTGCCACAACGGCAGCGCCGTGCGCCGGCGGGTTGGAGTAGTTAGCGCGGATCGCTGACTTCATCTGGCTGAACGCGCGGTCAACGGTGTCGCTATCGCTCGCGACCAGCGTACAGGCGCCAACGCGCTCATTGTACAGGCCGAAGTTCTTCGAGTAGGAGCTGGCAACCAGCAGCTCTTTGTGCAGCGCTGCAAAGGCGCGCAGGCCTTCGGCATCTTCTTCCAGACCGCGGGCAAAGCCCTGGTAGGCGAAGTCGAACAGCGGCAGCCAGCCCTTATCAACCGAGAGCTGTGCCAGCTGTTGCCACTGCTCCAGCGTCGGATCGATACCGGTTGGGTTGTGGCAGCAGCCGTGGAACAGAACAACGTCACCCGCCTGAGCTTCATTGAGGCTTGCCAGCAGGCCGGCAAAGTCGAGCGTGCGGCTAGCCGCATCGTAGTAGGTGTACTCGCGAACCTCGAGGCCGGCGGAATTGAATACGCTCTTGTGGTTCGGCCAGCTCGGGTTGCTCACCCAAACGCGCTTAACGTCGGTATTTTTGGCAAGGAAGTCGGCGGCAACGCGCAGGCCACCGGTACCGCCAGGGGTCTGGGCGGTACGCGCGCGCCTGTCGCTGATGATAGCGCTTCCTTTACCGAACAGCAGCTCCTGCGTGCATTGACCAAATTCCGGAATACCGTCGATACCCAGATAATTTTTTGTGGTCTCGTTCTCCAGCAGATATTGCTCTGCCTTCTTCACGCTGGTCAGGACCGGGGTTTTACCCGTTTCATCTTTATAAACGCCAATCCCGAGGTTAATTTTTGTAGGACGGTCATCGGCACGAAACAGATCGGCCAGGCCCAGAATAGGGTCGGCAGGGGCGGCAGTAATGTTCTCAAACATGACGAGGTTCCATTGTGATTACTGAAGGGAGTTCCGCTATCAGGGTAACGGGAGAATGACCAATTGCCAACCGTTTGCGACAAAAAGCGCGAAGGTTTTCCAAAGTTACGATCTTTGCCTTAGGAACGTAGAAAAGCAGGACCGAAGTCCTGCTTTTTAGGCATATCACGAAGGGGTGTACTGATTAAAACTTAGAACTGGTAAACGATACCTACTGCAGCCTGGTCGTCGGTGGCTACGCCAGCAGTTTTGGTGTAATCGTTGTCGTCCAGCAGGTTGAATTTGTATGCTGCGTAGACGTTCATGTTCTTGTTGAAGTAGTACCAGGTACCCACTTCTACGTATTTAACCAGGTCAGCATCGCCGCCGGAGAAGCCAGCGCGGCCCTGCAGATCTTTGCCTTTGGTCTGAACGTAGCCAACGGACGGACGCAGACCGAAGTCGAACTGGTACTGGGCAACGGCTTCAAAGTTCTGAGTTTTGCCAGCGAAGTAGTTAGCCTGGTTTTCCGGAGTCATGTTGTAAGTCTGGGAGTACATCACTGCCGCATAGACGTTGTTTGCATCGTACTTAGCGGAGGTTGCCCATGCTTCAGCTTTGTCACCGTTGCCATCAGCTTTCTGAGCGATGCTGCGGTTAGAGCTTGCGTAGCCTGCAGACAGCGCGATACCGTTTTCGAATGCGTAGGTTGCAGAGGTGCTGACGCCGTCGCCGTTTTGTTTCTGGATAGCACGGCTTGCGTCGTTTTTACCCTGGTACTGCAGCGCGAAGCTCAGGCCGTCAACCAGACCGAAGAAGTCAGAGTTACGGTAGGTAGCAACGCCGTTGGTACGGCCGGTCATGAAGTTGTCGGTGTAGTTCCAGCCGTCGCCGCCCCACTCAACCAGCATATCGGTTGCAGCTTCAACGTCATAGATGGCACCGTAGTTACGGCCGTAGTCGAATGAACCGAATTCGCCAGCCTTCAGGCCTGCGAATGCCAGACGGGTTTTAGTCCCCTGGGAACCTTCAACGTTGGACGCATCCATGTTGTATTCCCACTGGCCGTAACCGGTCAGCTGATCGTTGATCTGGGTTTCGCCCTTCAGGCCGATACGTGCATAGGTGGTGTCGGAGCTATTGGTGTCACCGTTTGTGGTCCAAATGTGCTCGCCGACCATTTTCCCGTAAAAATCCAGTTTGTTGCCGTTTTTGTTATAGATTTCTGCAGCGTTAGCTGCACCGGCTACCAGCAGAGCAGGGATTACCACTGCCAGAATATTGCGCTTCATCATTATTTATTACCCTCATTAGTATTTTTATATGAACACTTGCCACTGCCGCCAATACATTCTGTCAATGAAAATTTACAGAACCATTGATGATAGTTTGGTGTCTGAAGGCATCTTTCCATCCGCGACACCGTTTCGCTAGCCGGAAAATGCTACCAATGTCGCATATGAGTAACAATAAGAAAGCGTATGTAACAAAATGTGAATTTTACGGAACTTTGTGAACTCAATCAAAATTCCATTCCACTTTGCGTATAAAACCACCGCGCCTTATATATCTATATGAATTAATTATGATTAATTTAGATAAACGCGGATTTGTGCATTTTGTAGCTAGATTTTGCTTTTTTTTCACTCAGCGTTTGTCTTGACATGTTGTGCGGTGGGTGGTTAAAAAATGAGCAAAATAATCAGGAATTTCACCGAAGAATGAACATAAGGTGCGCTTTCTCGTTTCGGTGGGGGCCGAAATAGTGAGTAACATAAATGTGAAGCAGAAGGCTTGATGTTTAAATTTCTTAATGTTTGTTAACGAAAGTTGACATAAAAAAGGGCCAGCTTACGCTGACCCTTTTTGCAAAGCGGGAATAATATTTAGAACGTCGCGCTGCGCGGGGTGCGCGGGAACGCAATCACGTCGCGAACGTTCTGCACGCCGGTGACGTAGGCAATCAGACGCTCAAAGCCCAGGCCGAAGCCGGAGTGCGGAACGGTGCCGTAGCGACGCAGGTCGCGGTACCACCAGTAGTCTTCTTTATTAAGACCCATTTCCGCCATGCGTGCGTCAAGCACGTCCAGGCGCTCTTCACGCTGCGAACCACCGATAATTTCACCGATCCCCGGTGCCAGAACGTCCATGGCGGCGACGGTTTTGCCGTCTTCGTTAAGGCGCATGTAGAACGCCTTAATGTCTTTCGGATAGTTTTTTACCACCACCGGCGCTTTGAAGTGCTCTTCTGCCAGGTAGCGCTCGTGCTCGGAAGAGAGGTCGACGCCCCAGTAGACCGGGTTTTCGAACTGCTTGCCGCAGTTTTCGAGGATCGTGACCGCGTCGGTATAATCGACCTGGGCGAAATCGGCAGAGACGAAACGCTCGAGGCGATCGACCGCATCTTTATCCACGCGCTCGGCGAAGAATTTCATGTCGTCCGCGCGCTCTTCCAGTACGGCCTTGAAGACGTACTTCAGCATCGCTTCCGCCAGGCCCGCCACATCGTTCAGGCTGGCGAAGGCCACTTCCGGCTCCAGCATCCAGAACTCCGCCAGATGGCGGCTGGTGTTGGAGTTTTCCGCACGGAAGGTCGGGCCGAAAGTGTAGATTTTCGACAGCGCACAGGCGTAGGTTTCGCCGTTCAACTGGCCGGAAACGGTAAGGAACGACTCTTTGCCGAAGAAATCCTTATCGAAATCCACTTTGCCCTGGTCGTTGCGCGGCAGGTTTTCCAGATCCAGCGTCGAGACGCGGAACATTTCGCCGGCGCCTTCGGTATCAGAGGCGGTGATCAGCGGAGTCGAAACCCAGAAGAAGCCCTGCTCGTCGAAGAAACGATGCAGCGCCTGCGCCAGGGTATGACGCACGCGGGCAACCGCGCCAATCAGGTTGGTACGCGGACGCAGGTGGGCGACTTCGCGCAGATACTCGATGCTGTGGCGCTTGGCCGCCATCGGGTAGGTATCCGGATCTTCGACCCAGCCGGTAACTTCTACGCTGCTGGCCTGAATTTCGAAGCTCTGGCCCTGGCCCTGAGATGCCACGACTTTACCGGTGACGATGACCGAGCAGCCGGTCGTCAGACGCAGCACTTCCTGATTGTAATTGGGAAGAGAATTACTAATGACGGCCTGTACAGGATCAAAGCAGGAACCGTCATAGACGGCCAGGAAGGAAAAGCCAGCTTTTGAATCTCGGCGGGTACGTACCCATCCGCGGACGGTGACTTCGCTGTCAACCGCAACACGGCCCTGGAGTACGTCGGCTACAGGCACAACGCTCATAATAGTCTCTCTATTCGTAGTCCAATAAAAATATCTGTTTCCCCCCTGCAATGGGGGATATCTATGTTACCTGTCATCTTCCGTCAGACAAGCAGATTTCGCACCGCGAGAGGGAGTTTTCGGAAATAAATAAAGAACAAGGAGCCAGAACGGCTCCTTGTGGTGATTAACTGGCCTTTTTGATCGGCGGCAGGTCGAAGGCTTCGCGCAGGGCGCGCACGAATGCCTTATCGTGACAGATGGTCTTGCCAGGACTATCTGAGAGCTTGGCCACCGGCTTGCCGTTGCACTCCACCAGCTTTATCACGATATTGAGCGGCTTAACCTGTGGAATATCGCAGGTTAAGCGCGTTCCGATGCCAAAGCTGAGATTCACCCGCGATGAGAAGTGACGATAGAGATCGACGGCTTTCGTCAGGTCGAGGTTATCGGAGAAGACCAGCACCTTACTCAGCGGGTCGATACCCAGCTTCTGATAATGAGCAATGGCTTTCTCGCCCCATTCAACCGGGTCGCCGGAGTCGTGGCGCAGCCCCTGATAGCGTTCGGCGAATTCCGGGCCGAAATCACGCAGGAAGGCATCCATCGTAATACAGTCGGTCAGGGCAATGCCCAACTGGTCCGGGTACTCTTCCAGCCAGGCGGCAAGGGCCGCGCGCTGGCTGCTGGCAAGGCTTGGGCTGATCTGCTGATGGGCCTGGAACCACTCATGAGCCTGGGTACCCATCGGCGTAAGATGCAGGCGACGCGCCAGGTCGTAGTTGCTGGTGCCGGTAAACCACGGCTCCTGCTGCAGGCGTTGGACGATAGCCTGCTGGACCTCGCGCGAGAAGCGACGACGGGTGCCGAAATCCATCAGGCGGAAGCGGCCCATATCGATATCGGCGGTGATTTCCCTGAAGCCGCTCAGCTTGCGCTCGAGGGTCTCCAGCGCAAGCTCAACGCTGATTTCCGGCGAGCGGTAGCGATGAACCAGCTCGCTGATCACCGCCAGCAGCGGGACTTCCCACATAATGACTTCGCGCCAGGGGCCGGATAGACGAATGTTCAGCTTGCCGTTGTCGTTGCTGACGGTGACCTGCCGCGGGTCGTAGCGGAAGTCGCGCAGCCAGTCGAGGTAATCCCCGGAAAAGAACGGCAGGGTCGACAGCCAGTGATACTCATCGTCCTGCAGCTTCAGGTCGCGCATAGCCTCAACCTGTTCGCGAATCGCGTCGGCATAGATGCCGAGCAAATCATCCCCGCGGCAGCGGAACTCCGCCGCAACGTGTACCTCGTTATAGCGGTGGAACACGGCCTGCTGCATGTGCAGCTTATAGGCATCCGTATCAAGCAGCGAGTGCAGTACAGGAGCAGTGAATTGTGTCATGGTGCGCAGTAGCATCCTCTCACTGGAGCGTATCCATCAAAACCTGAGCAGAAAAAAGGAGGCGGAGTATAGCTTTATTCCCCGACTCTGTCCCGCAGTGAAGGCCGATGGCGACGCTGACGGTCATTTGCGAGGCCTAGTTTAATATATTGAACACGGATCACACCACAAGCTTTGCACCGGGTCGAGCGCATTTCGTGCCTCCTGTGTTATCAAAATGTAGCGATTTTCGTGTTTGACGTTGAAAAGATGAAGATTCTGCATAGCGAGAACATCACAACAGGAATAGACTGGGTTTGACACTTTATGGAATATGCTAAAGGTTTTTTATGACACAACAGCCCCAAGCCAAATACCGCCACGACTATCGTGCGCCGGACTATCTGATTAGCGATATCGATTTGACCTTTGACCTGGATGCCGCGAAAACCGTTGTTACGGCCGAGAGTAAAGTCTCCCGTCACGCGGCTGCGTCTGATGTGCCATTGCGTCTGGATGGCGAAGACCTGACGTTGGTCTCTCTGCAGGTTAACGGTCAGCCGTGGAGCGACTATAAAGAAGAAAATAACCAGCTGGTTATTGGCGGATTGCCGGAACATTTCACCCTGACTATCGTCAATGAAATCAGCCCGGCGGCCAATACCGCGCTCGAAGGGCTGTATCAGTCCGGCGAAGCGCTGTGCACGCAGTGCGAAGCGGAAGGTTTCCGCCATATTACCTGGTATCTGGACCGTCCGGACGTTCTGGCGCGCTTCACCACCAAAATTATCGCCGATAAGGCGAAATACCCGTACCTGCTCTCTAACGGCAACCGCGTGGCGCAGGGCGAGCTGGAAAACGGCCGTCACTGGACTCAGTGGCAGGATCCGTTCCCGAAACCCTGCTACCTGTTCGCGCTGGTGGCCGGTGATTTCGACGTTCTACGCGATACCTTCACCACCCGTTCCGGACGCGAAGTGGCGCTGGAGCTGTTCGTCGATCGCGGCAACCTTGACCGCGCGCCGTGGGCGATGACGTCGCTGAAAAACTCGATGAAATGGGACGAAACCCGTTTCGGCCTCGAGTACGATCTCGACATCTACATGATTGTCGCCGTCGACTTCTTTAATATGGGCGCGATGGAGAACAAAGGGCTGAACGTCTTTAACTCCAAATACGTGCTGGCCCGCACCGATACCGCCACCGATAAAGACTACCTCGATATCGAGCGCGTGATTGGCCACGAATATTTCCACAACTGGACCGGCAACCGTGTGACCTGCCGCGACTGGTTCCAGCTGAGCCTGAAAGAAGGCCTGACCGTGTTCCGCGATCAGGAGTTCAGCTCCGATCTGGGCTCGCGCGCGGTGAACCGTATTAACAATGTCCGCACCATGCGCGGGCTGCAGTTTGCCGAAGACGCCAGCCCGATGGCCCATCCGATTCGTCCGGATAAGGTTATCGAGATGAACAACTTCTACACCCTGACGGTATATGAAAAGGGTGCGGAAGTGATCCGCATGCTGCATACCCTGCTGGGTGAGGAAAACTTCCAGAAAGGCATGCAGCTGTACTTCGAGCGCCACGACGGCAGCGCCGCCACCTGCGACGATTTCGTTCAGGCGATGGAAGACGCGTCGAACGTTGACCTGTCGCACTTCCGCCGCTGGTACAGCCAGTCCGGTACGCCGGTGGTGAGCGTGCATGACGACTATAACCCGGAAACCGAGCAGTACCGGCTGACCATCAGCCAGCGTACGCCGCCGACCGCCGAGCAGGCGGAAAAGCAGCCGCTGCATATTCCGTTCGATATCGAGCTCTACGATAACGAAGGCAAGGTGATTCCGCTGCAGAAGGGCGGGCACCCGGTGCATCACGTGCTGAACGTCACCCAGGCCGAACAGACGTTTGTCTTTGATAACGTCTACTTCCAGCCGGTTCCGGCGCTGCTGTGCGAGTTCTCCGCGCCGGTGAAGCTGGAATATAAGTGGAGCGATCAGCAGCTGACGTTCCTGATGCGCCACGCGCGCAACGACTTCTCCCGCTGGGATGCGGCGCAGAGCCTGCTGGCGACCTACATCAAGCTCAACGTCAATCGCCATCAGCAGGGCCAGCCCCTGTCGCTGCCGGTTCACGTCGCCGATGCGTTCCGCGCGATCCTGCTGGATGAGAAGATCGATCCGGCGCTGGCGGCAGAGATCCTGACGCTGCCGTCCGCCAGTGAAATCGCCGAGCTGTTTGCGATTATCGATCCGCTGGCCATCGTGGCGGTGCGCGAAGCGCTCACCCGCACGCTGGCGAAAGAGCTGGCGGACGAGTTCCTCGCTATCTACAACGTTAATAAGCTCGACGGCTATCGCGTAGAGCATGCCGATATTGGCAAGCGTTCGCTGCGCAATACCTGCCTGCGCTACCTGGCGTTTGGCGACGCTGAGCTGGCGGATAAACTGGTCGTCGCCCAGTACCATCAGGCCGACAACATGACCGACGCGCTGGCGGCCCTGTCGGCAGCGGTGGCGGCGCAGCTGCCGTGCCGCGATGCGCTGATGCAGGAGTATGACGATAAATGGCATCAGGACGGCCTGGTGATGGACAAATGGCTGATCCTGCAGGCCACCAGCCCGGCGGATAACGCCGTGGAGACGGTGCGCGCGCTGCTGAACCACCGTTCGTTCAGCATGAACAACCCGAACCGCGTTCGCTCGCTGATTGGCGCCTTTGCCGGCAGCAACCCGGCGGCCTTCCACGCCGAAGATGGCAGCGGATATCAGTTCCTGGTGGAGATGCTGACCGAGCTCAACAGCCGCAACCCGCAGGTGGCGTCGCGTCTGATTGAGCCGTTGATTCGTCTGAAGCGCTATGATGCCAAACGCCAGGCGCTGATGCGCGCGGCGCTGGAGCAGCTGAAAGGTCTGGAGAATCTCTCCGGCGATCTGTTCGAGAAAATCAGTAAGGCGCTGGCGTAATAGCGTCTGCTCCCGCAGTGCGGCGTCGGTGCCGCGCTCCGGGAGCCGTTTAGCCGTGACTAAAAAGGCGCGGGGAGGTTTCGTGCCTGCCGCGCTTCATTACCCGGTTGAGAACCTCTGCCTCCAGCTCCGCCAGCCGCGCCGAACCGGTATGCCGCGGGCGCGGAATATCCACCGTGACGTCCAGCCCAATCTTGCCCTCTTCAATCAACAGCACCCGATCGGCCATCGCCACCGCTTCGCTCACGTCGTGAGTCACCAGCAGGACGGTGAAACCATGTTCCTGCCAGAGCGAGACGATTAAATCCTGCATTTCGAGGCGGGTGAGGGCGTCCAGGGCGCCGAGCGGCTCGTCGAGCAGCAGCAGGCCGGGACGATGAATCAGCGCCCGTGCCAGCGCCACGCGCTGCTTTTGCCCGCCGGAAAGCGCCGCCGGCCACTCGTTGGCGCGGTTTTCGAGGCCGACGCTGGCCAACGCCTGCAGGGCCGCCTCCCGCCACGAGCCTTTAAGCCCGAGGCCGACGTTATCGATCACCGTTTTCCACGGCAGCAGGCGCGAATCCTGAAACATCATGCGCGTATCGTCCTGGATTTGCGCCAGCGGCGTGGATCCCGCCAGCAGCTCGCCGGCGTTGGGTTTCTCCAGTCCGGCCAGCAGGCGCAGCAGGGTGCTTTTACCGCCGCCGCTGCGCCCGACCACCGCGACGAACTGCCCGGTGGGAATGTGTAAATCCAGCGCGTTAAGAATGGTGTTTTCGCCGTAGCGTTTGGTCACGCCGTTAAGCAACAGCGGGATCCCTGGGTTCAGACGGGCGGTAGTCATGCGTTAGCCTCCTGAAGATGATAGGCCGGATTCCAGCGCAGCCAGACTCGTTCCAGCAGCTGCGCGCTGAAGTCGGCCAGTTTGCCCAGAATGGCGTAGAGAATGATGGCCACGACCACCACGTCGGTTTGCAGAAATTCGCGTGCGTTCATTGCCAGGTAACCGATGCCGGCGTTTGCCGAGATGGTCTCGGCGACGATCAGCGTTAGCCACATCAGGCCGAGCGCGAAGCGGATACCGACCATGATTGACGGCAGGGCTCCGGGAAGAATCACGTGACGAAATAGCGCAAAGCCGGATAAGCCGTAGCTGCGCGCCATCTCGACCAGCCCGCGGTCAATGTTGCGGATACCGTGCCAGGTGTTGATATAGATTGGGAACATGGTGCCCAGCGCGACGAGAAAAATCTTGGCGCTCTCGTCGATGCCGAACCATAAAATAACCAGCGGGATCAGGGCCAGGTGCGGCACGTTGCGCAGCATCTGAATCGAGGTATCCAGCAACCGCTCTCCCCAGCGGGAGAGGCCGCTGATCATCCCCAACGCCAGGCCGATGGAGCCGCCGATAGCGAAGCCAAGCAGCGCGCGCCACGAGCTGATGGCCAGATGTTGCCAAAGCTCGCCGCTGGCGGAGAGGGTCCAGAAGGCTTTCAGCACCCCTTCCGGCGAAGGCAGGATCCGGGTGGAGAGCCAGCCCACCGAAGAGGCGAGCTGCCAGACGATAACGGTGCCGACCGGTAAAAACCAGGGGGCAAGGCGGATCAGCAGTTTTTGCCCAGCGATAGCCATATGTCGCTCCTCAGCTCTGCGCCGCTTTACGCGGGATAAATTCATTCGCTACCGCTTCACCCTGCGGAAGCAGGCTCTGCGGCTGCGGGATTGACGGAATATTGACGTCCAGCAGCGGGAACAGCAGCTCGCCGACGCGCAGGGCTTCCTCAAGGTGCGGATAGCCGGAAAGCACGAAGCTATCGATGCCGAGTTCGGCATATTCGTTGATGCGTTCGGCAACCGTGGCGGCGTCGCCGACCAGCGCGGTTCCGGCGCCGCCGCGCGCCAGCCCGACGCCGGCCCACAGGTTAGGGCTGATTTCGAGCCTGTCGCGCTGGCCGTTGTGCAGCGCGGCCATGCGGTGCTGGCCGACGGAATCGGTTTGCGCAAAGGCGGCCTGCGCCCGGGCGATGGTGTCATCATCCAGATGGGAAATTAAGCTCTCCGCCGCCTGCCAGGCCTCTGCGTTGGTTTCACGCACGATGACGTGCAGGCGGATGCCGAAACGAACCTTACGGCCGTGACGGGCGGCCTTTTCGCGCACCTGGGCGATTTTTTCCGCCACCTGCGCCGGCGGCTCTCCCCAGGTCAGATAGAGATCGACCTGCTCGGCGGCGAGATCCTGCGCCACTTCAGAAGATCCGCCGAAGTAGAGCGGAGGACGCGGCTGCTGCAGCGGCGGGAACATCAGCTTCGCACCGCGCACGCGCTGGTGCTTGCCGTTGAAGGTGACGGTTTCGCCCTCCATCAGCCGGCGCCAGATATGGGTAAATTCCGCCGAGGCTTCATAGCGCTCGGTGTGATCGAGGAATACGCCGTCGCCGGCGAGCTCCTGCGGATCGCTCCCGGTCACCAGGTTAAACAGCGCCCGGCCGTTGGAGAGCCGATCCAGCGTCGCCGCCTGGCGCGCGGCGACCGTTGGCGACACCACGCTCGGACGCAGGGCGACGAGAAACTTCAGGCGCTGAGTCACCGGGATCATCGAGGCGGCCACCAGCCAGGCGTCTTCACATGAGCGTCCGGTGGGGATCAGGACGCCGGTATATCCGAGGCGATCGGCGGTCTGCGCAATCTGCTGCAGATAGCCGTAATCAACCGGACGCGCGCCTTGCTCGGTACCAAGATAGCGGCCGTCACCGTGAGTAGGTAAAAACCAGAACATATTCAGACTCATGATTTCGCTCCCTGAAGGGCTGCGGGCTGCCAGATGCGCGCGCGGATATCGACTTTTTTCGGCACCAGCTTGTTCTCATAGAACAGGTCGGCGGTTTGCTGCTGGCGAGCGGCGGTTTCGGCGCTAACCGGCGTAATGGTGGTCGGCGGGCGATGGTCGAGATAGCTGGCTATCACCGCCTCAGGAAGACCCATGATTTTGGCTAACAGGGTAATGCTTTGCGCACGCTGGCTGAGGGTCAGCGCATCGGCCTGGCTAAAGGTCTGCAGCACGCCCTCAATAAAAGCGCCGTTTTTTTGCGCATAAGGGCGCGAAGCGAGATAGAAAGAGCCGGTTTGTTTCAGGTCGGTGCCGTCTTTCAGAACCCGGGCGCCGCCCTGCTGGAGAGCCGCGGAGTAGTAGGGGTCCCAGATGGCCCAGGCGTCGACGTTACCCTGCTGGAAAGCCGCACGGGCGTCGGCGGGAGCAAGATAAACCGCCTGGATATCGCTGAACGTCAGGCCCGCCTGCTGTAAGGCGCGCAGCAGCAGATTGTGGGAGCTGGAGCCGCGCTGAAAGGCGACCTTACGGCCCTTTAGCTGGGCGACCTCTTTGATCGGGCTGTTTTCCGCCACCAGAATCACCTCGGCTTTGGGTTTCGGCGGTTCGGCACCGACGTACACCAGATCGGCCCCGGCGGCCTGGGCAAAGATAGGCGGAATATCGCCGGTGCTGCCAATATCTATGCTGCCGACGTTTAACGCTTCGAGCATCTGCGGGCCGGCGGGAAACTCTACCC
>NZ_JAQGFU010000420.1:0-1380 GCF_030078455.1 Klebsiella sp. Ech2A
GGGCGGCATGGCCCCCGCAGCCCGCCCGCCATGCCGCTCATGCCGTCGGGGTCGGCCAATACCAGCGGCGCGTGGGGCGAAAAAACCGGAAGCGCCGCGGCCAGCGCCTGCAGCTCCACGGCAACGCCGTGCTGCAGGCTGCCATCGTCATGCTCCGCCATCTGCGCCAGCATGCTCAGGCAGGCGGCGTCCATGGCGACGTTCTGCCGCCGCTCGCGGGCCATAAACAGCGCCAGCTCGGCGGCGCGTCCGGAAGGCGGCACCGGGCAGAGGGTCGGCTGCGACAGGTATGCGCGCAGCTTTTCCCGCTGCCGGCTTTGCGGCACATCGTATAAACCGTAGGAAGCATCCACCAGCGCCAGGCGCGCGGGCGGCGGAACGTCAAAGCGGAACAGCAGGGACTCCAGACTAATATCACCGCTGTAAAACAGGCCGCCCGCCACGTTCAGATGGAACCACATCCCGCCCCAGGCGTGGCCGCAGCTGCCGGTAGTGACGGTTATCTCGCCGAGGGAGAACTGACCGCGCACCGCCACCGGGTGGACGTTGCGCCCCGCGGGCAGCGCCTGGGCGGTGACGGCGCTGCAGTAGATGGGAATCTCCGCCGGCAGGCGGCTCAGCCCGGCAATATGATCCACATGATCGTGGCTGAGCAGAATGGCGTCGATATCCGCCGGAACCGGCCACGGCGCCTCATCCGGCTCCAGCGCACCGCCGGCATCCAGCAGGATGCGCTGGCGCGGCGTGCTCAGCAAAATGGCCGCCGGAGCCTTGCGGCCCAGGCCGCTAATCACGTCTATCTTCACGCCGCCTCCAGACGCCAGCCCTGGATCAGCCGGACGCGGACGCTCTGCTGCGCCCGCAGCGGCGAGTGGTGGAAGGCGCTCAGCGGCTGCCCGTCCGCCAGACGCAAATCAACTAAATAACGCTCTCCCTGATAGATACAGCTTTCCACCTCCGCGCTCAGCCCGCTCTGCGCGATCTCCACGTGCTCCGGGCGCACCAGCACCGGCTGCGCCGCCGCGTGCTGGCCGGCGGAGAAGCCCGCGTGCAGCAGCGCGCAGTCCAGCTGGCGCTGCTGGCCGGGGATCGCCAGCGACAGCACCTGCCCCTTGCCGATAAAGCGCGCCACCCAGGCGTTTTGCGGCTGCTGATAGAGCGCCTGCGGCGCGCCCCACTGCATGAGCGCGCCCTGGTGCATCACCGCGATGTGGCTGGCCAGCGCCATCGCCTCCGCCTGGTCGTGCGTCACGTAGACAAAGGTCGCGCCGGTACGGCGGTGAAACTCGCGGAACGTCTGCTCCATCGTCGCGCGCAGGTGGCGATCCAGGTTCGCCAGCGGCTCATCCAGCAGCACCACCTGCGGCTCGGAGACCAGAC
>NZ_JAQGFU010000421.1:0-1379 GCF_030078455.1 Klebsiella sp. Ech2A
GGCCGGCACCACGCCGGCGGTAGAGATCAGCCCTTTGCTGGCCTTCAGTCCGACCAGGTTGTTTAGCGACGCCGGAACCCGCCCGCTGCCGGCGGTATCCGTACCCAGCGCGAAGCTGGCGACGCCGAGCGCCACCGCCAGCGCCGAACCGGCGCTCGAGCCGCCCGACGGATACGCCGGGTGCACGGCGTTGCGGCAGCGCCCGTACGGCGAGCGCGTACCGTTGAGGCCGGTGGCAAACTGGTCGAGGTTGGTTTTACCGACCGGAACCGCGCCCAGCGCAATCAGCTGAGCCACAATCGTCGCGTCCCGCTCGGCGGTATAGGCGAACGCCGGACACCCGGCGGTGGTGACGATCCCGGCGAGATCGATATTATCCTTAATGGCAAACGGCACGCCGTACAGCGGCAGGGTCTCCGGCGAGACGCCGTCCAGCGCCGCCAGCCAGGGATCCTGCTCCTCTGCCGTCAGAATATGAATAAACAGCTGATACTCTGGATTGAGCGCGCTGGCGCGCTGGCGCAGCTCCGCCATCAGCGCGCGGGGCGTCAGCCGACCGTCGCGATAGCCCGTCGCCAGGGTGCTCAGGCGTAAGTCAAAACTGTGCTGATTCATACCTTTTCCTCCATTATTACCGCCACCCGCTGCCCGGCGCGAACCGAGGCCCCCGGCTGGACGTTAACCTCGGCAATCACCCCGTCGCAGGGGGCCAGCAGCGGGATCTCCATTTTCATCGACTCCAGCACCAGCAAAACGTCCCCGGCGCGAACCCGGCTGCCCGGCGCGGTTTGCACCTGCCACAGGTTGCCGGAAACGGGGCTTTCTACCCCCTGCTGCCCGCTCTGCAGCGGCGCGTCTGCGCCCTCTTCGGCCGCCGTCTCCTGGCTCTCGAAATGCGCCTGGCCGCTGGCTATCCAGCGCTCGCGCTCCTCGTTAAACGCGCGCTGCTGGTGCTGGCGGAAGGCGTCAATGCTCGTGGCCTCGCGCGCAAGGAACTGCTGATACTCCGCCAGCCGCAGAGTGCTGTGCTCAATGCGCAGCGGATAGCGGCCAAGCGGAAAATCACGGCGGATCTGCAGCAGCTCTTCGGCGGAGACCGGATAGAAGCGCAGCTGGTCGAAGAAGCGCAGCAGCCACGGCTTGCCGGCAAAATCGGCCACCTCGTGATAGCGATTCCACATCTGCAGGGTGCGGCCGACGAACTGGTAGCCGCCGGGGCCTTCCATGCCGTACACGCACAGATAGGCGCCGCCAATCCCGACCGAGTTTTCCGCCGTCCAGGTGCGCGCCGGGTTGTATTTGGTGGTCACCAGCCGGTGGCGCGGATCGAGGGGCGTCGCCACCGGCGCGCCGAGATAGACATCCCCCAGCCCCATCAC
>NZ_JAQGFU010000422.1:0-1352 GCF_030078455.1 Klebsiella sp. Ech2A
GTACAAGACGCAGTCTCTGGTGCTGTGTCTTGTACAGCGTGGCATCAACCTGCTGGAGCAGGCCGAGGCCGAATGCGGCCGTTTTTCCACTGCCGGTTTTTGCCTGCACGCGCACATCTTTACCGGCCAGAATCGCCGGCAAAGCCGCCGCCTGGACCGGGGTCATTGCAAGGTATCCCAGCTCGTTCAGGTTATCGAGCTGGGCGGCGGGCAAAACGTTTAGTGTTGAAAAAGCGGTCACAATTTTTTCTCGTGTTAAAGGGCGCGCAATTGGCAGGCGCGTATCCTCGCAGAATTGCGCCTCTGATGCGACAATTTAATCGGTTCGTCGTCCGGCGGCGGGTCGGGTAAAGGATGCGGACGAGGCCGCGGGTCCGGCACCGGCGTCGGGTCGTTGGGTTCAGGTGAAATGGGTATTGAATTTAAAGGCTGATATCGCATTTTGACTCTCCCGGTTATGAGCGGGTGTACCACCCATTAAGCGTAGAAGCTGGCCGCCGGAGAGCAAAAAAAAAAGCCGACTCAATAAAGTCGGCATCGTACGAATCAATTGTGCTATGCAGTAATTCAAAAAAGGAAGTAAGACAATATGGAGCGCAACGCCCATCGCTTGACGTTGCATTCACCTGCGAGAGAGATATTGCCCCGAATGGGTAGATGGTTTATTGATTTCGCTCAAACATTGCCGGGTTTTCGCCGCCATATGCCGATGAAAGGCGATTATTTACAGCCATTTACTGCGATGTAACCACCACGCAACACCGCCAATCAGAACAACTAACATTACGCAAAAGATGGAGAAGCCCAGATGCCACTCGTTGCCGGGGATCCCGCCGAGGTTGACGCCAAACAGGCCGGTCAGAAAGGTGCTGGGCAGAAAAACCATGGCCATCAGCGACATGGTATAGGTTCTGCGCGACATCGCCTCCTGCATAATTTGCGCGATCTCATCGCTCATTATCGCCGTGCGGGCAATGCAGCTATCGATCTCATCCAGGCCGCGGCCGAGGCGATCGGAGATATCCTGCATGCGCCGACGCTGGTCGTCATTCATCCACGGCAGACGTTCGCTGGCCAGCCGGGAGTAGGCATCGCGCTGCGGAGCCATATAGCGGCGCATCACAATCAGCTGCTTACGCAGCAGAGCCAGGAAGCCGCGCGGAGGGACCTGCTGATCCAGCAGATTATCCTCAAGGTCGATTATCCGGTCGTGCAGCTGTTCGATAAATTCGCTGGCATGATCGGTCAGCGCATCGCAGATATCCACCAGCCAGCTGCCGCAGTCCACCGGGCCGGTGCCTTCGCGCAGATCGCCGAGCACGTCGTCCAGCGCCAGCACCCGCCGCTGGCGG
>NZ_JAQGFU010000423.1:0-1334 GCF_030078455.1 Klebsiella sp. Ech2A
CGGGTGGCCCGCTTGCCGAACCGTACCGCGTCGCGGCCCCAGAAGTTCAGCATCTCGCCCTGCAGCTCGCTGCGCGAGACCGGGCAGGGGCGGCCGCCGGTGCGTTCGACCAGCGGCGCAAGGCTAAAGCGGGTCAGGGTTTTGCCATGCCGGTGATCCTGATAGGCCATATAGCGCAGCGGCCCGCCGTAGGTCTCGGTGATGTCGCCCATGCCCAGCAGGTTCATGCACTTCACCCCGTTGGGCCAGATTGAGATGGCGGCGCCAACCGGCTTAATCTCCTGCACCGCCTCAAACACCTCGCAGCTAATTCCGGCCGCTTTCAGCGCGACCGCCGCGCTCAGGCCGCCGATACCGGCACCCATCACTAATGCTTTCATCATCTTCTCCTGTGGCATGCGTTGTGAAGAGCCGAGCAATTTGCGTACCAGCTTGCCGGCGGGCGCGACAGGGGCGTCTGGCGGAGGCGTTGGCGGGGAGGATGCGCTAAAGTGGTGCGTTATCGAGCAATAATTGCCTTTTATTGCATCAAAAATTGTAAATCTGGCGGTTGCGAATCGAGCGTTTCACCCGCCCGCGGCATCCGGACCCGCACCGCGGGAATGTGGCCTGCTTTGTGCAAGCCGCTTTATGTAGGCTGATTTGCGCAATATTGCGCTAACGTGATTAACGACGGGCCGCATGGGCCGTTTGGTATAAGGAGCGATAACATGTCCGAAGTGGCCGCGACGATCGCGATTGAGGACTTTAACCGGCTGGACGACGAGACGGCCCGCGACCTGCTGGAGCCCTGCGTGGCGCTCCCCGCCTGGGCCACGGCGCTGGTGCAGGGCCGTCCCTATCCTGACCGCGACGCGCTGCTGGCCGCCGCGGAGGAGGCCGCGCAGCGCTGGGGAGAGGCCGAGCTGGATCGGGCGCTGAGCGCCCATCCGCGCATCGGCGAAAAACCGGCCGGAGATCGGGGCCACGCCGCGCTGTCGCGGCACGAGCAGGGGGCCATCAACGATGAGGATGCGCGCCTTGCCCGGGCGCTAAAAGAGGGCAACGCTCGCTACGAAGCCCGCTTCGGGCGGGTCTTCCTGATCCGCGCCAAAGGCCGCAGCGGGGAAGAGATCCTGCAGGCGCTGACGCAGCGGCTGAACCACGACGAGGCGGAAGAGACGCGGGTGGCGCTGGCGCAGCTGCGCGAAATTACCTTATTAAGACTGACGGGAGTCATAGGCGAATGAATACGTTGAGTACCCATATTCTCGATATCTCCACCGGCAGGCCCGCGCAGGGCGTGGCGGTGAACCTGCTGCTGGGCGGGCAAACGATCGCCAGCGGCCTGACCG
>NZ_JAQGFU010000424.1:0-1328 GCF_030078455.1 Klebsiella sp. Ech2A
TGACGCCCACGCCGGCGGCATCGGCACCGTTGGGGTACTCGACGGCGCGCTCAGCAATATGGCCTACGTGTTCGGCACCTCCTCCTGCACCATGACCACCTCGCCAGAGGCCATCTTCGTGCCCGGCGTCTGGGGTCCGTACTACTCGGCGATGGTGCCGGGCTTCTGGCTCAATGAAGGCGGCCAGAGCGCGGCCGGCGCCGCTATCGACCGGCTGCTGAGCTTCCATCCGGCGGCGCACGAGGCCCGCCAGCTGGCGCAGGAGGCCGGGCTGCCGCTGCCGGTCTATCCCGCGGACCGGGTGCTGGCCCGCCTGGAGAGCCCCTCCGAGGCGGTACACCTCGCCGCCGGCCTGCACGTGGTGCCCGAATTCTTAGGCAACCGCGCCCCGCTGGCGGATCCTGGCGCCAGGGCGATCGTTGCCGGACTGGGGATGGAAGGGGATATCGATAATCTGCTGGCGCTGTACGTTGCCGGGCTGTGCGGTATCGGCTACGGCCTGCGGCAGATCCTTGATGCCCAGGAGGCCTGCGGCGTGCGCAGCGAGAATATCGTGATTAGCGGCGGCGCGGGGCAGCATCCGCTGGTTCGCCAGCTGCTGGCCGATACCTGCGGGATCCCGGTGATGAGCACCGAGTGCAGCGAGCCGGTGCTGTTGGGTTCGGCGATTCTTGGCGCCGTTGCCGGCGGGGTTTGCGCGTCGCTGCCGGAGGCGATGAAGCGGTTTACGCGGGTGGACAGGACCTATGGCAGCGCGACCCGGTATCAGGGGGTTCACCAGCGTCGGTATGAGGCTTATTTGGCTCTGCAGAAGACGGCAAGATTGATAAGGGAGTAGCGGCGAGTTTAAGGTGGAGCCGGTCTGGCTCCCTGAAGTTTTGCGGTAGCCGCGTTGGAGGATATTTTCTTGCTCCGCGGATATTGCGCTCCCCGGCGGTTTCCCTGCCCCATGTTTCCCAAAGCGCAGGGAGCGCACAGGGGGCGGCCCATCGCCGCCGCCCCCTGTACCCCCGGGCTCCGGCCAGCCAAAATCGCCGCTGCGCGGTCCCTTCGACCGATGCCGTCAGGCTGTCGGGTCGGGCCGAGGTAACGTCCCTGTAAATCACGGCCCTCAGCCCGCATCCATGCGGGCTGCCCCGGCCTGTCGGCAGCGTCTCAGCGATTTTGAGGCCGACAACACCCGCAGTTTCAGCCGGCTTCAGAACTTTCGATAAACAACGTTCAGGGACCAAAAGGCGTCGAATCCGACCGAAATCACGGCCCTCAGCCGACACCTGCGGTGATGAACGTCGTATAAGAACGTTCAGAAACATAAAGGCGTACGATAG
>NZ_JAQGFU010000425.1:0-1328 GCF_030078455.1 Klebsiella sp. Ech2A
TGTTCCGCTGCGCCTTCCTGGCCTGCGGCCTGGCCGGCTACGCCCTCAGCGCCGCCGCGGCGCCGGCGATTCCGGTTCGCGTAGCGACCGTCGAGCGCGCCGCCCACGTCGATGAGCGGCAGATCCCCGGACGCGTCGAGGCGATTCACGCGGTCGAGATCCGCGCCCGTACCGAAGGCGCCATCGTCGAGCGCCACTTCGCGGACGGCCAGTACGTCAGGCAGGGCGACCGCCTCTTTACCCTCGATGACGCCCAGCCCCGTGCCGCGCTGGCGCTGGCCCAGGCCGAGCTGAAAAGCGCCCGGGCTTCGCTGCGCCAGGCAGAACAGCTGCTGAGCCGCTATCAGCGCCTGAAAAACAACCACTCGATTAGCCGCAACGATGTCGATAACGCGCAGATGCAGCGCGATGTCGCCGCCGCCGCGGTGGAGCAGGCGCAGGCGCGGGTTGCCGCGCAGCAGATAACGCTCGGCTACACCCGCATTGATTCGCCGGTGACCGGGCGCGTGGGCCATAGCCCGTTTCACGTCGGCAGCCTGGTGAATCCGGCCAGCGGCGCGCTGGTGGATATCGTCCAGCTCGACCCGATCCGCGTCTCTTTCGCCTTAGATGAAAACGCTTTTTACAGTAAGGCGGGGCAGCATGACGATATCGGCGCGCTGAAGCAGGCGTGGCAGGCGTTGATTGCCCCCGGCGGCGCGCGCGAAGAGGGGGTGCTGACCTCGGTGGATAACCGCATCGACAGCCGCACCGCCAGCGTCGTGATGCGCGCCGAGTTTGCTAATCCGCAGCATCGCCTGCTGCCGGGCGGCAGCGTGACGGTGATTTTGCGCCCGCGCCAGCAGCAGGAAAGCCTGACCATCCCGCTGGCGGCGGTGCAGCAGGACGCGCAGGGCTTCTACAGCTGGGTGCTGACGGAAGATAACACCGCCGCGCTGCGTCGGCTGACGCTCGGCGAGCAGCAGGGACAGCGCTACGCGGTCGCGCAGGGGCTGGACGTTGGCGAGCGCGTGGTGACGGAAGGCGTACAGCGCCTGCGTGACGGCGCCGCCGTGCGGCTACTGAAATAAGAAAGGAGAAGGGATGCTGACGTTTTTTATCCGTCGCCCGCGCTTTGCGATGGTGATTGCGCTGCTGATAACCTTTGCCGGCGCGGTGGCGCTGAAGCTGATTCCGGTTGAGCAGTATCCACAGATTACGCCGCCGGTGATTAGCGTCAGCGCCAGCTGGCCGGGCGCCAGCGCGGCAGACGTCGCCGAGGCCATCGCCGCGCCGCTGGAAACCCAGCTCAACGGCGTTGACCATATGCTCTACATGGAGTCCACCAG
>NZ_JAQGFU010000426.1:0-1315 GCF_030078455.1 Klebsiella sp. Ech2A
GATCCACCGTATCGCGGTGGACGGCAACGGCGCGCTGGATATGGCGCAGTTCCGGGCGGCGCTTACTCCCCGGGTCGCGCTGGTTAGCGTGATGTGGGCGAATAACGAAACCGGCGTCATTTTCCCGGTGGTCGAATTGGCGGAGCTGGCCCATCAACAGGGCGCGCTGTTCCACTGCGACGCGGTGCAGGTGGTGGGCAAGCTGTCGATGGCGGTCGGCAAAACCGCCATCGACATGCTCTCCTGCTCGGCGCATAAGTTTCACGGCCCGAAGGGCGTCGGCTGCCTCTACCTGCGGCGGGGGACGCGCTTTCGCCCGCTGCTGCGCGGCGGCCATCAGGAGCACGGACGGCGGGCCGGAACGGAAAACATCTCCGGGATCGTCGGCATGGGCGCGGCCTGCGAGCTGGCGCAGATCCATCTGCCGGGCATGGAGCAAACCGGCCTGCTGCGCGATAGCCTTGAACAACGCCTGCAGGCCTGCGTCCCATCGGTCATGGTGATGGGCGGCGGCCAGCCGCGGGTGCCCGGCACGCTGAATCTGGCCTTTGAGTTTATTGAAGGTGAAGCGATCCTGCTGCTGCTGAATCAGGTCGGGATTGCCGCCTCCAGCGGCAGCGCCTGCACCTCGGGTTCGCTGGAGCCCTCGCACGTGATGCGGGCGATGAATATTCCCTACACCGCGGCCCACGGCACCATCCGTTTCTCCCTCTCACGCTACACCCGGGAAAAAGAGATGGATTACGTCATTGCCATGCTGCCGCCGATTATTGAGCGCCTGCGGGCGCTGTCGCCCTACTGGCAGGACGGCAGGCCGCATCCGACGGCGGATGCATTTACGCCGGTTTATGGCTAAGGCGGAGACGACGATGAGACGCGTGCTGATCAACGACACCACGCTGCGCGACGGCGAACAGAGCCCCGGCGTGGCCTTTCGCCCCAGCGAGAAGGTGGCCATCGCCGAGGCGCTGTATGCGGCGGGAATTACGGCGCTGGAGGTGGGAACCCCGGCAATGGGGGATGAGGAGCTTGCGCGGATCCAGCTGGTGCGCCGCCAGCTTCCCCACGCCACGCTGATGACCTGGTGTCGGATGAACGCGCGGGAGATCCGCCAGAGCGCCGATTTAGGCATCGACTGGGTAGATATCTCCATTCCGGCCTCGGATAAGCTGCGCCAGTACAAGCTACGCGAACCGCTGGCGCTGCTGCTGGAGCGGCTGGCGACCTTTATTCAGCTTGCGCGGACCCTTGGCCTGCAGGTGTGCATCGGCTGCGAAGATGCCTCCCGCGCCAGCGGCCAGACCCTGCGCGATAT
>NZ_JAQGFU010000427.1:0-1310 GCF_030078455.1 Klebsiella sp. Ech2A
TGTTGAAGTCATCACAAATCTCCTTGTCAAACACCGCGCCTGGATCAGCGTCACCGCCGCTGAGATGCAGACCTGCGGTGCAAATCTGTCTGGCTGCCGGTAAATCATGGGTAATAAAAAGCACTGCCATGCCCTGCGCCAGTAGCTGACTCAGCAGTTGCAGAATCGTGCGGGCGCTGAGCACATCCAGCGCCGAGGTCACTTCATCGCAGATAAGCACGCTGGGCTGACCCGCCAGCGCCCGCGCCAGCGCCACGCGCTGCTGTTCGCCGCCGGAGAGCTCTCGCGGCAGGCGGCGGGCGTAATCGCCGGGCAGCCCGACCTGGTGCAGCAGCGCGGCCACGCTGCCTGGGTGGGATAATCGGTACCGATCGAGCGCCTGCTGCAGCTGCCGCCCAACGCTGCGCAGCGGGTGCAGCGAATGAGCTGGGTCCTGAGGCACCAGCGCGATGGCGCGCTGCTGTTCGCGGGAGCGCCGGCGCACATCGCTTGCCAGCGGCCGATCGTCAAGGGTGATAGCGCCCTGATGGGGGGGATTTAGCCCCGCAAGCGAGCGCGCGAGGGTGCTTTTGCCAATGCCGGACGGCCCGGTGACCGCAAGGCACTGCCCCGAATGCAGCGCGAAACTCAGCGCCGGCAACGCGGTCCGTCGCGAATCCCCTGGATGCCAGTGCGCAACCCGCAGCAGCGGCTCACCCTCAGTGGTTACCGGTCGCGAGCAGGTCACAGGAGACAACCACGCCTGCAGCAGCGGACTTTTGGGGGTGGCAAAAAGCTGCCGGGTGTCACCGTATTCCAGCTGCTGCCCGTTATGCAGTACCAGCATCCGTTGCGCTATCTCCGCCACGGCGTTGAGCTGGTGACCGATCAGCAGCAGGGCAAAGCGATATTGCCGCTGTAGCTGACGCAGTTCCGCCATCATCTGCTCACGATGTCGCCGATCTAATCCGGCGAAGGGCTCATCGAGAATGAGGAGCTGCGGGCGCTTCAATAACACCCGAGCCAGTGCGACCCGCCGGCGCTGCCCGCCGGAAAGCTGGTGAGGGAAACGCTGCAGGAAAGCGTCATCCTGCGGTAATCCGAGCGAAGCCAGCATCTCGCGAATGGCGCTGGCATCACCATGATGAAATTCATTCAGCTGACGCCGCACCGACATACCCGGCGTCAGCTCCTGTGCCGGGTCCTGGCCAAGCCAGGCAGTATGCCTGAATCTGAGCTGCCGGAGCTGGCGAGGCGTCGCCTGCAATACCTCGCATCCGCAGCAGATAATCTGCCCGCCGGCGTGGCGCTGCCCGGAGGGCAGGTCACCC
>NZ_JAQGFU010000428.1:0-1238 GCF_030078455.1 Klebsiella sp. Ech2A
AGATGGTTAAAAGAGACAGCCATGCCGCTGAGGCCCACCGCCGCAATGGTGACGAAGACGATATCCAGCTGAAACAGCTGGCGGCCCCAGACCATCAGGTAGCCAATCCCTTCGGAAGAGGCCAGCAGCTCAACGACGATCAGCGATACCCAGGCCTGCGAAAGCGCAAGCCGCAGGCCGGTAAACCAGCCCGGGAGGCTCGCCGGGATCACCAGCCAGCGCAGCCGCTGCCAGCGGGAGAAGTTCATGACCCTTGCCGCTTCGCTCAGCGTCAGCGGTACGCCGCTGACCGCCTGCTGGGTGTTGATGGTCATCGGCACCACGGTGGTTTTGACGATAACCGCCAGCTTCAGGCCGTTATCAATGCCAAAGATCACCATAAACAGCGGGATCCAGCCCAGCGTCGGAATTTGCGCCAGGGCGTAAAACAGCGGCTCGATGCGCTGGGCGGCGGACGGAACCAGGCCGAACAGCGCTCCGAGCAGCGTTCCGGCCGCGGCCCCCAGCAGCAGGCCGAGAGCCAGATGCCGGAGGCTAAATCCCCACTGCGCCAGCAGATCGCCGCTCAGCAGCGACAGCGCGGTATTGGCCACGACCGACGGCGCGGGCAGGATCTGCTCCGCCATCCAGCCTTCGCGGGCGGCGACGTACCACAGCAGCAGCAGCAGCGCGGGCAGCAGCCACGGCCAGCCGTTGAGCCTGAATGTCGGCCTGCGCGGGGCGCCTGTTCTTAAGATCGTCTGCGACATATCGGTCCACTTTTGCTGAAGGTATGCCGCTATAAAAACGTTCCTTGCGCCCCGCCGCCATTGCGTTAGACGAATAATCCCGATGCAGCAAATGCATTTCAGCCTGCCGGGCACGCGGCCCCTGGTTTAGCTTTTTTTCAGCTTTGCTCTGCGCATAAAAGCATTTAACACCCGGCCCTTCGGCTCTTTAGGGTGAGAAAAAAACTCAGGGGAGCAACAACTTATGATGAAAGCATTTTTTAGCCGCACCTTAGTGGCGCTGGTCGCCGCCGTGGGCCTGCTGGCCGGCGCTCAGGGCGAGGAGCTGCGCACCATCCGCATCGGCGTGCCGGATCAAAGCGCGGGCAGCAAGCCGTTTATCGAAGGGCCCGTCGGCATGGCGTTTATCCGCCATCAGCTGGAAGCGGTGTTTAAGCCGCAGGGCGTGGAGGTGCAGTGGCAGTTTTTCAAAGGCGCGGGCCCGGCGGTGAATGAGGCGCTGGCCAACCG
>NZ_JAQGFU010000429.1:0-1275 GCF_030078455.1 Klebsiella sp. Ech2A
TCCCGGGGGTGATGGCCGGGATGGTCGGCAGCGACGCCGGCTGGTGCCCGGTCCCGTACCTGGCCTGTCCCGCCGCCATCGACGCGCCGGGATGCCGGCTGTTCGGCGTCGCCGAAAACGTGTGGATTGTGCCCGGTCTCAAGGTCGAGCTGGCCGGGGAGTACGGCGTGATGCGCGGGGAAGAGACCCAGCTGCGGGGGGCCGGGCAAATCGCCCCCGCCGATTGCTACATTATGCCGGGCACCCACAGCAAGTGGGTGCGGGTAGAGCGCGGAGTCGTGCAGCATTTCTCCACCGCCATGACCGGCGAGCTGCATCATCTGCTGCTGAGCCAGTCGCTGATTGGCAGGCAGCTTCCCGAGCAGCGGCCGGACGACGCCGCTTTTGAGCTGGGGCTGGAAAAAGGCCTGGCCTCGCCGCTGGCGGGCGAGCTGTTTACCGCCCGCGCCGCCCGGCTGCTGGGGGCGCTGGCGCCGGCTTCGGTCAGCGACTATCTCTCCGGGCTGCTGATTGGCGCCGAGGTGGCGGCCTTTGGCGATCGCTATCGCAGCGCCGCCGTCACCCTGGTGGGCGATCCGGGGCTGACTGCCCGCTACCAGCGGGCAATGTCGGCGCAAGGTCGGGTCGTGAAGAGCTGCAGCGGCGATGAGGCATTTTTGAGCGGTATGGCGAGGATAATGGATGAACGCAGTTAAGCTGGTCGCGATTTTGCGCGGTATTGGCCCCGCAGAGGCGGCGGAACACGTTGAGACGCTGGTGGACGCCGGTTTTCGCTATATTGAAATCCCGCTGAACTCACCGGACTGGCAGCAGAGTATTCCGCAGACGGTCGGCCGCTTTGCCGACCGGGCGGTGATTGGCGCGGGGACGGTGCTTAACGTCGGGCAGGTGGATTTTCTCGCCGCGGCGGGGGCGAAGCTGGTGGTGACGCCGAATACGCAGCCGGCGGTGATCCGCCGGGCGGTGGCGCAGGGGATGCTGGTCTGCGCCGGATGCGCTACCGCGACCGAGGCGTTTAACGCCCTGGACGCCGGCGCGCAGTGGCTGAAAATCTTTCCCTCCTCCGCGTTTGGCCCCGACTATATTCGGGCGCTGAAGGCGGTGCTGCCCCCGGAGGTGCCGGTGCTGGCGGTGGGGGGCGTGACGCCGGATAACCTCGCCGCCTGGGTGCAGGCCGGGTGCGCCGGCGCGGGGCTGGGGAGCGATCTCTACCGCGCCGGGCAGTCGCCGGCGCGCACCCGCGAGCAGGCGCAGCGCTTTATTGCTGCCGGCCGG
>NZ_JAQGFU010000042.1:0-29998 GCF_030078455.1 Klebsiella sp. Ech2A
TTGCCCGCCTGCATCACCGCGTTACCGCCCGCCGTGATGCTGCTGCCCTGGTTTGAGGTGGCTGACGAACTGGTGTCTTTTTTGCTACCGAAGCCCGACCGGCTGCTGCTGTCGGCTTTCTGATTGGCGGCAATATTGATGTTATTGCCTGCGCCCATGACGAGGTCGCCGCCTGCAGCCACTTTCGCACCAGTGATGTTGATGTCTTTTACTGCCGACATACTCAAGCCGTCGGTAGCAGTGATAGAGGCGGTTTGCCCGACATCGGTGCCGCTGACGTGGACGTTTCCACGACGGCTGTCGTCGCCCACGCTCCACTTCTGCGTCCGGGTGATGTTGTTGATGCTGCCGCCGGCGCTTTCCAGCTGTACGGTTTTACCGGATATCGCCGAGCCGATGTTATTGATATCGCCCAGCGCGCTCAGGTCCAGCGCCCCGCCCGTTTTGATAAGCCCGGCGTTAAGGTTGCTGAGGCTGTTGCTGCTGTCGATGGTAAGACCGTTCTGCGCCAGCAGCGAGCTGCCGCTGTTGGTGACGTTGCCGCCCGCCAGCTGCACGCTGTTGCCGCGAATCACGCTGCCGCTCTGCACCGTTACGTCTTTTGGCGACAGATACACTTTTGGCACCATCACGGTCTGGCCGTTAATGGTCGCGGTTTCATACCACAGAATACTGTGGTCGAGCGCCGCCACCTGATCGGCGGTCAGCGCCACGCCAAACTTCAGGCCAAGAGAACTCTGCGCGTCGGCGGCGTTGTCCATCAGGTAGCGCATCTGGTCGAGGTCGGAGCCAAGGCCATTGATATAGCGCGTCCCGGTCTGATTCAGCACGGTGTTCGACACATAGCGCGTATCAAACGCCGCATCGCCGAGGAAGCGGTAGTCTTTGTCCGGATTCAGGCTGAGGCGGTCCAGCATATACGACGAACCGAGGAACTGATTCATGTCGGTGTACTGGCTGCCCGTCTCGCGAGGGGCCGCGCCCGGGTTCATGCCCAGCAGCTTAGACAGATCGCCAAACAGCGACGGATCGAGCTGACCGAGGCCATCGAGTTTTGGGTTAACGGTGATCAGATACGGGCTGTCCGGATCGGTGGACGGCACGAAGTAGCCGTTGTTGCCGGAAGGAAGTGGGTAGTTGCCATCCATACCGCCCGGTGCCAGCCCCGTGCCGCCGCCGATAGCCTGGCTGGCGGTACTGTCTTTCCAGTCCGGACCGGTAATGGCCTGGGTTCCGGCGTCTGCCAGCGCTTGCTGGATCGTACCGCCGCCGATGTTTTGCGCTGAAGGCGTATTGAGGTTCGGGGCGACGATGGTGTTACTGATTTGCCCGGCGTTAGCGGTTGTATTGGTGTTACTTATATCGCTGGTAAAGATGGCCTTAACAGTGCCGCCCGCCTGGATGACGGCTCTGTAAGTCTCGCCCTGAACCTCATTAACTTCGTTATCTGAAAGAGCATACAGGAACCATATATCCTCTGGTTTCGGTACCCAGTTTGAATTAAATCCAGCTGAGTCAAATTCATATGTTTGCCAGATCTCATAAACTTTATTTTGATATGACTTATTTTCGAAAACATTCCCACGAAGATTGATATCACCGTTTGCTAATATGAAAGATGCATTATTAAAAAGATAATCAGCCTCGATGTTTATCTTGCCAGCAGACATGATCCGCGATGCATTGCCTGTAGCAACAGCCTTCTCAGTGCTACTCTCAATCAGATAACGCTTTGTGCGGGTTGTATCATCAATATAGACATAAAGTTTTGGAGCAGGCCCTGAATTCCCACCGCCCACCAGCACCTCATAATCCGGGTGCCACTCTTCGTTTGCCCAGACTTTTATCGAGCCGCCATCCAGGTCAGGTATCTGGTCACGATAATCATTTTTTGAGCTGGTAAACTCAATTTTTTGATATGTATTTTCAAGCCTCCCGGTCTTAATGGTGATATCGCCGTTGGTGGTTTCTATATTCCCGGAGGTATTGATTACCTCGGCGTTCGCCGTGCCGCTGACGTCTTTCTGCATCACCAGGTTATTGCCCGCCAGCATATCGCCGCGCAGGTTCTGGATGCTGTTGGCAAACAGCGAGAGGTTGTTGCCCGCATACAGCAGGGCGGTGTTAACGATCGACCCGGCCGCCGTTAACGCCAGGCTGCCCGCCGTGCCGGTAAAACCGTCGAGAGTGATATTGCCCAGGCTGGTCAGGCTGACATCACCACCTGCCTGCAGGCTGCCGCTGGCGTTCATCGCAATCTGGCTGCCGCTCAATGCCGTGGTGCCGCTGCCTGCGGTCAACTGGCCATTATTGGTCAGCTTGCCCGCCGCGTTCAGCGTGATGCCGTTGCCCTGCAATGTGGCTCCGTTGGTGATATCGCCCTGGCTGCTGATGGCGAGCTGTTTGTTGGCAGCGATCACGCCCTGGGTGGTAAAGCCGTTGGTGAGCTTCAGCGTCAGGTTGCCGAGCGCCACCAGCTGGCCCGCGCCGCTGAGCGAGACCATTTCAGCAAGCATATCCCCGCCGCTGAACACCTTCCCGCCCGCGTTGTTGAGGCTGTTCCCTTTAAGCGTCAGGCCCTGATTGCCCAGCAGCGTGCCGCTGTTGGTGACGGTCTGCGCGTTCACGTTCAGCTGTGCGGCCTGGAAGGTGCCGCCGTTGGTCAAACTATTACCTGTGAGCGTCGCCTGGTTCGCCGCCATCACCGTGCCGTTACTGGCGAGCTTCGCCACGTTCAGCACCAGGTTAGTGGCCTGTAGCCAGCCGCTGCCGCTGTAATCCGGCGTGGTGAAGGTGAGATCGCCGCCGGAGAGAATTTTGCCGCCGTTACGGGCCTGCGTTGCCGCGCTGAGCGTGGTTTTGCCGTTGCCCTGAAGGATGCCGTCGTTGATCAGCACGGGCGCGGTGAGGCTTAATGCGTTCTGGCTGAGAAGCACGCCGCCGGACTGGTTGGTCAGCGCATTCAGTAAGGTGAGCGTCAGGCCGCTGTCGCCCTGCACGCGCCCGCTGTTGGTGAGCGAGCTGGCGCTGAGTTGGGTATTCGCGCCCTGAAGCTGTCCGCTGTTGCTGACGTCTTTCGCGTTGACGTTAAGCAGCCCGCCGGTCAGCATTTTGCCCTGCTGTTGCAGGTTACCGCTGAGCGTCACGTTCAGGCCGTTGACGCCGCTGATTTCGCCGCCGTTGCTGAGCGAATCGCCTTTCACCTCCAGCGTTTTTGCACTGATTAATCCCTGGTTGCTCAGCGCTTTGCCGGTCAGGCGGGCGTCGCCCAGGGCGGTGATTTTGCTGCCGGTGGCGGCTATAACGTCGCCGCTCAGGGTCAGGGCGAGATCCAGCGCACTCTGAATCGCGCCGCTGTTGTTCAGGCTACTGCCGTCTAAGGCGATGTTCTGCCCCTGAAGCCGGCCGCTGTTGGTCACGTCTCCTGCGTTCAGCGTCAGTGATTTCTGGCTCAGCAGATCGCCACTGTTGGTAACGCGGCCCGTGCTGTTCAGGGTCAGGCCGTTCAGGCCAGTGACCGATCCTCTGTTGTCGATGCTGTTGTGACGCAGTGAAAGCGTGTTGCCCTGAAGCGTGCCGTCGCTGGTGAAGGTTGTTCCGGCGAGCGACATTTCGCCTGATGAGATAATGCTGCCGTGGTTGGTCAGCGCGGGCGCGTTCAGCCCGAAATCGCCCTGGCTCATCAGGTCACCATTGTTGAGCAGAGAGGCGCCCAGCGTAGCGTTAAGATTGCCGGTTGCCAGCACCGAGC
This sequence comes from Klebsiella sp. Ech2A, assembly GCF_030078455.1. Lineage (NCBI taxonomy): Bacteria > Pseudomonadati > Pseudomonadota > Gammaproteobacteria > Enterobacterales > Enterobacteriaceae > Klebsiella > Klebsiella sp. Ech2A. Next base: position 3,752 of record NZ_JAQGFU010000042.1, read on the forward strand.
CGCTGTGGGTCCAGCGATCCGCCTGAGCGGTGAGGTTCCGCCCCTGCGTGGTCCCCGCGGTATTCAGCGTTTTGCCGCTGAGGGAGAGATCACCCGCCGTCAGCCAGCGCCCGTTGGCGCCCTGCGAGAGCCTATCCCCGGCAAGCGTCAGCGCCCCGGTTCCCTGCAACAGGCCGTCTCCGCTCAGCGTGGTCGCTTTGACGTTCAGCGTGCCGGCAATGATTTTGCCTGGATTGCTGAGGAAGCCAGAGCTTAGCGTTAAACCATTGTCGCTGGTGATAAGCCCGCTGTTGCGGATGTCCGGAATAGCCAGCGTCAGATTTGCGGCGCTGTAGAGGGTGCCGTTCTGCTGGTTGTCCAGCTTTTGTGTGCCAATCAGCAAGGCGCTGTCGCCCTGCATCAGGCCGCCGTTGGTGAGAGTTTGCGACTGAGTGTTCAGGGTGGAAGCCACGAGCACGCCACTGTTGGTCAGTTCTGGCGCACTAAGGCTGAGTGACGCCGCGCTGCTTTTGCCGCTGTGGTTGAGTTTTTCGCGGGCGTTAACCGCGATGGATTTTTGTGCTGCATGCGTACCCGCAAGCGCCGCTTCCCGCGCGCTGAGGCTGAGATTATTGCCGCTCTGAAGCTGTGCGCTCGCCGCCGTGGTGAGCCTGTCGCCCTGAACCTGAAGATCGCCGCCCGCGCTGGTTTCGCCGTCGAGCGTCGCCGTGGTGGTATTCAGCGTCATGGCAGCGTCGCTGTGGGTCACCGAATTTTTGCCTGAGGTCAGGGTCTGCGCGTTGACCGTCAGCCCTTTTCCGCCGGACAGCACGCCGTTCTGCGTCACATCCTGCGCCTTCAGCGCCAGCGCATCGTCGCTCACCAGAGAGCCGGTATTGGTCAGCTTCCCGCTGGCGGTGATGCTCGCTTTGCCCTTCGCGCCGGTGCTGCCGCTTTGGGTAAAATCGGTGGTATTAACCGTCAGGTTACCGCCGCTCAGCAGGGAACCCGAGTTGCTGAGCGTGGCGCTGCCCACGCTCAGGGAAGCGCCCTGAACGGAGCCGCTGTTATTCAGCGTGCCGGCATTCAGCTGAGCGCTGTTATGCGCCAGCAGCTTGCCGTTTTGCGTCAGGGTGTTACTGCTCACCGTCAGGTTTTGCCCGGCGGTCATCTGCCCTTGTGTTTTCAGCGTATCGCTGGCTTTAGCCGCGATATCGCGGGCAGCGTTAATCTGGCTGGAAGCATCCTGACTGATGTTTTTCGCGGTAAGCGTTGCATCACGTCCGGCGGTCAGCTTTTCATTGGCGTGCGCAATCGTGCCGTTGGCGTTCAGTACCAGGTCGCCATCGCTGTTCAGCGAGCCGTTGCTCAGGGCAATGTCGCCCTTGCTGCTCAGCGCCATATTGCCGCCAGCTTTGTGATCGCCCGTCAGAGCGAGGCTTTCACCTCTGGCGGACAGCGCCCCGCTGGCCAGGCTGTTGTGAACGGTAAGTTTGCCATTGGCATCCAGGGTGATATCTCCCTGGCGGGCATTCAGGTCGCCGAGGTTAACCCCGACGCCCTTCTCGCTGGACACCAGATGAATGCGGTTGGCGTACATCCCGCCGAGCGCGCCGGTATCTACCGCTACCGTGGGAGCGCTGCCTTCACCCTGCTGCGCCTGCACGCTGCCGTCGGCGCCAACGCGGTTGGCCCCGGCCACCACCTTTAAATCCCTGGCATGAATGGCGGCGTTCACTTCCGTTGCGCGTGAAACGATCGATAGCGCATCGCTGCTGCTGGCATCCAGCCCTTGCCCCTCAATGGTGATGCTGCCTTTTTTCACGTCCAGCGCCTGTAAATTGCCGCTGGCGTCAAAGACAGGTTTCCCCGTGGTCAGGGTGGCCTGAGGGGTGTTGATAAACCCGCAGCCGTTACAGGTGATACCGTACGGGTTGGCGACCATTACGTTCGCCGCTTTGCCCGCCACTTCCGTATAGCCCTGCAGCTGTGAACGGCTGCCGCCGGTCACTTCGTTGATGATGCCCTTCGCTTCCTTGCCCGCTTTCAGGTTAGCGTTGCCGCTAATCAGCCCGCCAAGCTGCGTCTGATTGAGCTTGCCCGTGGCGTTATTGAGGATCAGCCCCTCTTTGCCGACGTTGTAATTCTTAAACTGGTTGTGCGAAATCCCGGCCCCGTTCGGCGCGGCAATGTTCACCACCGGCACGCCGTTCGCCGCTTTATCCGTGGAGGTATTGCCCGTTGGCGTCAGCGTGGCGGCAACGGCGGGCAGCAAGGGCTGCGCCGCGAGGAGGACACTCATCAGATAGCTGAGCAGGCGGTACGTTAAGCGGACAGGAGGCTGCTGATTCATGATGATATTCCCTTAAAACGCGACGGCAACGCGGTAATAAACAGTGACGTGATCCGGCCCAAGCCAGTCCGGGTAAACAAGAGGCAGCCCAACGGTGAACAAGCTGGAAACGTGGTCGTTGGCGGCACTGAGCCCGGCGGCCGTACCCCAGAGGGTGCCTGCGGAATAGCGATCCAGCCTGTCGGAGTGCAGCCAGCCGCCGTCAAGGGCCGCCAGCGCGCTGACCTGACCGATGACCGGCAGCGTGAACAGGGTGTAGTTGAGCTCGTTTCGCCACCAGGCGCCTTTGTCGCCGGAAATGGTTTGCTCTTTAAACCCGCGCACCGAGCTTTCGCCGCCGATGGTCATACGTTCGCTGCCGTAGAGGCGGTCCGGCGACCACTGCCCATAGGCGCTCGCCAGCCACCACATATTTTCAGCCACCGGGCGCTGGAAGCTGGCGTTGAGGCTCCATTTGCGGAACTGCGCTTTCGGTAAATCACCGTTTTTGCTGCCGTCGCTTTCGGCATCCAGCCACGGCATACCGCGGCTGAAGGTCGGGTTAAAGGTTGCCACGCCGCCGAACATCTTCTGGGTGTGGTTCAGACCAAACAGCAGGCTGGTGAGCCTGCGGCTGCTGCTTTGCAGCAGGACATCGTCGAGATAGTTGCGGTTGATGCGGTGGCTCAGGCCCAGGGAGACGCCCGTTTTGATATCGCCGTTGCGGAACAACACGTGCGACAGATTCACGCGATGCGTTTCGGTATCGCCGCTCGAGCGCCAGAGGTAGCCGTTGTTATCGATGGTGCTGAGGTAGTTATTCCAGCTGTAGCTGTAGTCCAGCAGACTGTAGCCGTAAGGCACGCTGACGCCCGCCGCAAAATTTTGTGCATCTTTAGCATTCGAAAACGCGCTGCTGCGCCCGCCGCTGACAAACCAGCTGTCGGCCAGGCCGAGCAAATTGTTACCGGTCAGCCCGCCGTTAATCTGCCCGACGCCCGTGCTTTTTTGCCCGCTGTTATCGAAACTCGCAGAGGCCGAAAGCGGAAATTCCGGCGTGGCGGTCAGATGCACCACGGACCAGCCCTGCTTATCAGCAGGCAATATTTCAATCTGTACCGGCGTGGTGCGCGTGCGGTTAATTTGCTCCATGCCTTGTTCAATATCACGCAGGTTGATAATTTTGCCCTGGAGGCCCGGGAAGGCCATTTTCAGCTCGCGCTCTGGCGCGTCGTCCATGCGGATCTTCTCAAGCTTTCCTTCCAGAATGGCTAAGCGTAATTCCCCTGAACGTAAATCCTGTTCGGTTAGAAAAGCGCGGCTGGTGATATATCCTCTGCTGATGTACCAGTCCGAAACATTATTAGTGAGTTCATTAATTCGAGCCATATCCAGGCACTGGCCCAGCCAGGGTTGCACTAATTTTTGCTGCTGGCGTTTGTCAATCAGCGTGGTGCCATCCAGCGTAATATGATGAATGGTAAAACAGGGCCCTGAAGGCGTGGCAGGCAGCACCGGCGCTGCCGGGCGGAAAATAGGCGTGGCGCGCTCCAGCGACTCTCGCTGTTGCTGGTTCTGCCGCAATAATTGCTGCTGCTGTTGATCGATGCTGCTGCGCTCGGCTGGTGATAATGGGGCGGCGAAAACGGGCTGACTGAGCGCCAGTAACACCCATGCCGGATATAAAACTTTCATCCCTGATCCTGTCTATTTTTATTATTTACGTCATGAATGTATTTAATGATATTTATCTACATTTCTGGCTACTTTACACTCAGGTCCGGGGGGATTAAAACAGCGAAAACACGAACACGGCAATTTTCAGATTTTTATTGGGGCTTAATTCAAGCAAATCAGAATATGGCGATGGCAAATCTGATGCTATATATATCAAAGCGCTCTGGTGAGCAGGCACAGAATCAATATATCTGCGGGTAACCACTTCTATAAAAGATCGTAAATATCTTTCAGGCAAATGACCGTCGCTCAAACATAATCGAGCTTGAGTGGCAGCAGGTCGATATACAGACGTCGCTCTGAATGATACCGCATGCAGGGTATTAAGGGATCGAATAGGGAAGCATTCCCGATAGGTGTTTGTTCACCCCACGGCAAAACATCGGCCGGATGGAACGTTGACGCCGGCGGTAAGAAAAATGCGTGTAGACGATAATAATGCCCGGCGTGCCGGGTTAAAAAAATCGGGTATCGAAGATTTCCGGTTTCATGACCTGAGACATACGTGGGCGAGCGGGTTAATTCAGTCTGGAGTTCCGCTTTCTGTGCTGCAGGAAATGGGCGGCAGGGAGAGTATCGAGATGGTACGCCGCTATTCGCACCTGGCGCCGAATTATTTAACGGAGCATGCGCGGCAAATTGACGCCATTTTTGGCTCTAACGACACAAATACGATACAGGGAGAAAATCAGCTTGGATTGGAATCGGCGTAAGATATTGATTTTAAATGGTACGCCCTACAGGGCTCGAACCTGTGACCTACGGCTTAGAAGGCCGTTGCTCTATCCAACTGAGCTAAGGGCGCACTGAGAAGCGGGAGCTTCATGATGTGCAATCGCCGGGAATTATACGGTGCATGCCTGATGAGTCAATGCATTTTGCCATCAAACTGTTTTCTGCGGCCGACTTGTCTACTTATGCACCAGACGACGCATAAGGATTATCCAATCCGCGTCGTCATTTCCCCGCATAACATCGGCTTAAATGTCCACCGGTTCGCCGTGTATGGATCTTAATCGCGTCGCAACGGCAGGGCTTATCGCCCCTCCGCGCGCCGAAAAGCGATAAAAAATCAAACGAGGACTGACAGAGAGGCTGGCTTCTGACAAAATATCCGCAACCCCCTTTCGTTAAGATACAGATGGAATCCTCTCTCTGATGGCAGCAAAAATTATTGACGGTAAAACGATTGCGCAGCAGGTGCGCTCTGAAGTCGCGGAAAAAGTGAAGGCGCGCACTGCGGCCGGAAAACGCGCCCCAGGGTTAGCCGTCGTGCTGGTTGGCAGCAACCCGGCATCGCAGATTTATGTCGGCAGCAAGCGCAAGGCGTGTGAAGAGGTGGGGTTCATCTCCCGCTCATACGATCTCCCGGAAACCACCAGCGAAGCGGAGCTGCTGGAGCTTATCGACACGCTGAATGCCGATTCGGCGATCGACGGTATCCTGGTACAGCTGCCGCTGCCTGCCGGGATCGATAATGTGAAAGTGCTGGAACGCATCGCGCCGGACAAAGACGTCGATGGCTTCCACCCCTACAACGTCGGCCGCCTGTGCCAGCGCGCTCCGCGTCTGCGCCCGTGTACGCCGCGCGGTATCGTGACGCTGCTTGAGCGTTACAACATCGACACCTACGGCCTGAATGCCGTGGTGATCGGCGCCTCTAACATCGTCGGCCGTCCGATGAGCATGGAGCTGCTGCTGGCAGGCTGTACCACCACCGTGACCCACCGCTTCACCAAAAACCTGCGCCAGCACGTCGAAAATGCCGATCTGCTGATCGTCGCGGTCGGTAAGCCGGGCTTTATTCCGGGCGAATGGATTAAAGAAGGCGCGATTGTGGTCGATGTCGGCATTAACCGCCTGGAAAGCGGCAAAGTGGTTGGCGACGTGGTCTATGAAGATGCCGCCGCGCGCGCGTCATACATCACGCCGGTCCCCGGCGGCGTCGGCCCGATGACCGTAGCCACCCTCATTCAGAACACGCTGCAGGCGTGCGAAGAGTATCACGACATTCAGGAGGCCTAAGATGGCAACTTTTTCTCTGGGTAAACACCCGCACGTTGAGCTGTGCGATCTGCTGAAGCTGGAAGGCTGGAGCGAAAGCGGCGCGCAGGCAAAAATCGTGATTGCCGACGGTCTGGTGAAGGTTGACGGTGCGGTTGAAACCCGCAAGCGCTGCAAGATCGTTGCCGGCCAGACGGTCAGCTTTGAAGGTCAGAGCATTACCGTGACCGCCTGACCGCCGTCGCTGAATAAAAAAATGCCGGGCCCTTAAGGTCCGGCATTTTTATTTCGCTAAAGGCTCCGCTGCCCCCGGCGTTCAGGCTTGAGACTACTTGCGACGCCAGGTGGTGCCCTGAGCGCCATCTTCCAGCACGATGCCCATTTCGTTGAGACGGTCACGCGCGGCGTCCGCGGCGGCCCAGTCCTTCGCCTTACGCGCATCGAGACGCTGCTGGATCAGGGATTCAATCTCAGCCACTTCGCCGTCGTCAGCCTGCGCCCCGCTCTGCAGGAACGCGTCCGGCTCCTGCTCCAGCAGGCCCAGCACGCCGGAGAGCTTGCGCATATGCGCCGCCAGGGCGTTTGCCGCCTGGGCATCTTCGGTTTTCAGACGGTTCACTTCGCGCGCCATATCGAACAGCACCGAATAGGCTTCCGGAGTGTTGAAGTCGTCGTCCATCGCTTCCACAAAGCGCGCCTCAAACGCCTCGCCGCCGGCCGGAGCTACGCCGCCGTCGGTACCGCGCAGCGCGGTGTAGAGACGCTCCAGCGCGGAACGCGCCTGCTTCAGGTTTTCTTCGCTGTAGTTCAGCTGGCTACGATAGTGGCCAGACATCAGGAAGTAGCGGATGGTTTCGGCATCGTAGTACTTCAGCACGTCGCGCACGGTAAAGAAGTTGCCCAGCGATTTCGACATCTTTTCGCGGTCAATCATCACCATGCCGGAGTGCATCCAGTAGTTCACGTATTCGCCGTCGTGCGCGCAGGTGGACTGGGCGATTTCGTTTTCGTGATGCGGGAACATCAGATCCGAACCGCCGCCGTGAATATCAAAATGGTTGCCCAGCTGCTTGCAGTTCATCGCCGAACATTCGATGTGCCAGCCCGGACGCCCGGCGCCCCACGGCGACGGCCAGCTCGGCTCGCCCTCTTTCGACATCTTCCACAGCACGAAGTCCATCGGGTTGCGCTTGACGTCAACCACGTCAACGCGAGCGCCGGCCTGCAGCTGCTCCAGATCCTGACGCGACAGCTGGCCGTAGTTCGGATCGGTCGGAACCGAGAACATCACGTCGCCGTTGTCCGCCACGTAGGCGTGATCGCGGGCGATCAGCTGCCCGGTGATTTCAATAATTTCCGGAATATGGTGCGTCGCGCGCGGCTCGAGGTCCGGGCGCAGAATATTCAGCGCATCAAAATCGCTGTGCATTTCGCCAATCATGCGATCGACCAGCGCCACGAAGCTTTCGCCGTTCTCATTAGCACGCTTAATGATTTTGTCGTCAATATCGGTGATGTTGCGCACATACTTCAGCTTATAGCCGAGAAAACGCAGGTAGCGGGCTACCACGTCAAAAGAGACAAAAGTACGGCCGTGACCGATGTGACAGAGATCGTAAACGGTGATACCACACACGTACATGCCAACTTCCCCGGCATGAATAGGTTTAAACTCTTCTTTTTGGCGCGTCAGTGTATTAAAAATTTTTAACATCGAAGATTCCGTGTAAACGTGTGTAGTGATAAGCCGCATATTCTAACCTGAATTCAACCCCGAAGCAGCACACAATGCAAGGTGATCCAACCCCGCGGTTATGCTATAACAGCCCCCTATGTCACGCCCAACCTTGGGTTCAAGCACCACAATCATCGGAACAGGATGCAAAAATGGTTACTTTCCACACTAATCATGGCGATATCGTAATCAAAACCTTTGACGACAAAGCGCCGGAAACAGTTAAAAACTTCCTGGACTACTGCCGCGAAGGTTTCTACAACAACACCATTTTCCACCGTGTTATCAACGGTTTTATGATCCAGGGCGGCGGTTTTGAGCCGGGCATGGAGCAAAAAACAACCAAGTCTCCGATCCAGAACGAAGCCAACAATGGCCTGAAAAACACCCGCGGTACGCTGGCGATGGCCCGTACTCAGGCGCCGCACTCCGCCACCGCGCAGTTCTTCATCAACGTGGCTGATAATGACTTCCTGAACTTCTCTGGTGAAAACCTGCAGGGTTGGGGCTACTGCGTATTTGCTGAAGTCGTTGAAGGCATGGACGTAGTCGACAAAATCAAAGCGGTTTCTACCGGCCGCAGCGGCATGCATCAGGATGTGCCGAAAGAAGATGTTGTGATCAAAAGCGTCACCGTCAGCGAATAATTCGTGGCGACACTTTTTATTGCAGACCTGCATCTGCAAACCGAAGAACCGGCGATTACCGCCGGTTTTCTCCGCTTTTTACGCGGCCAGGCCCGCGAGGCGGACGCGCTCTATATCCTTGGCGACCTGTTCGAAGCCTGGATCGGCGATGACGATCCTAACCCGCTGCATCAGGAAATCGCCGCCGCGCTCAGCGCATTGACCGACTCCGGCGTCCCCTGCTTTTTCGTCCACGGCAACCGCGATTTTCTTATCGGCCAGCGCTTTGCCCGCGCCTGCGGCATGACGCTGCTGACGGAAGAAAACGTGCTCGATCTCTACGGCCGCCGCGTTTTAATTATGCATGGCGACACCCTCTGCACCGACGATGCCGGCTACCTGGCGTTTCGCGCCAGGGTGCATACGCCGTGGATCCAGCGCCTTTTCCTCGCTCTGCCGCTGTTTATACGCCGCCGTATCGCCGCAAAAATGCGCGCCAACAGCACCGCGGCCAACAGCAGCAAGTCGATGGACATCATGGACGTTAATCCGCAGGCGGTCACGGCGGTCCTCGAAAAGCATCGCGTCCAGTGGCTGATCCACGGTCATACCCATCGCCCGGCCATCCACCCAATCGAAGCAAACGGCATGCCGGCCTTTCGCGTGGTCCTCGGCGCGTGGCACAGCGAAGGCTCGATGGTGAAGGTCACCAAAGACGACGTTGAACTGATCCCCTTCCCGTTTTAATTATCGCGCTATTTTCCGCCGCTATCGGCCTACGCAACCGTTTTCCTCGCCCGTTTATCGTGCTATTCTCTGTGGCCTCTAAAGCAGTGTGAAGCACACCCACAGGAGTTTTAAGACGCATGTCTTCCCGCAATAACTCGGCGCGTATCGCCATCGTGATGGGGTCCAAAAGCGACTGGGCTACCATGCAGTTTACCGCAGAAATCCTTGATGCCCTGAACGTTCCGTACCATGTTGAAGTGGTCTCCGCGCACCGTACTCCCGATAAGCTGTTCAGCTTCGCCGAAGGCGCAGAAAGCAACGGCTATCAGGTGATTATTGCCGGTGCGGGCGGCGCGGCGCATTTGCCGGGCATGATTGCGGCGAAAACGCTGGTCCCGGTGCTCGGCGTGCCGGTGCAGAGCGCGGCGCTGAGCGGCGTTGACAGCCTCTACTCTATCGTCCAGATGCCGCGCGGGATCCCGGTCGGCGCGCTGGCCATCGGTAAAGCCGGCGCCGCCAACGCCGCCCTGCTGGCGGCGCAGATTCTGGCGGTGCACGACGCCGAACTGCACCAGCGCCTGAGCGCATGGCGCCAGGCGCAAACCGATGAAGTGCTGGAGAATCCGGACCCACGGGGTGCGGCATGAAGCAGGTTTGTATCCTCGGCAACGGCCAGCTTGGCCGCATGCTGCGCCAGGCCGGAGAGCCGCTGGGTATCGCGGTGTGGCCGGTTGGCCTTGAGGCCGACCCTGAAGCGGTGCCGTTTCAGCAAAGCGTCATCACCGCTGAAATCGAACGCTGGCCGGAAACGGCCCTCACCCGCGAACTGGCGCGCCATCCGGCGTTTGTTAACCGCGACGTGTTTCCCATCATTGCCGATCGCCTGACGCAAAAGCAGCTGTTCGACCGGCTGGGCCTCGCCACCGCGCCGTGGCAGCTGCTGGCGGATAAAAACCAGTGGCCGGAGATTTTCGCCACCCTCGGCGAGCTGGCTATCGTTAAGCGCCGCGTGGGCGGCTACGACGGGCGCGGCCAGTGGCGCCTGCGTGAAGACGACTGCGCGCAGCTGCCCGACGATAACTACGGCGAATGCATCGTCGAACGGGGAATTAACTTCTCCGGCGAAGTGTCGCTGGTTGGCGCCCGCGCCGAGGACGGCAGCACGGTGTTCTATCCGCTGACCCGCAACCTGCATCAGGACGGAATTCTGCGCACCAGCGTCGCCTTCCCACAGGCCAACGCCCGCCAGCAGGACCAGGCCGAAGGCATGCTCTCCGCCATTATGGACGAGCTGCAGTACGTCGGCGTCATGGCGATGGAGTGCTTCGTTACCGCCGATGGCCTGCTGATCAACGAGCTGGCCCCGCGCGTGCACAACAGCGGCCACTGGACGCAGAACGGCGCCTCTATCAGCCAGTTTGAGCTGCATCTGCGGGCCATTACCGACCTGCCGCTGCCGCCGCCGGTGGTCAACAGCCCGTCGGTGATGATCAACCTGATCGGTACCGATCTCAACTACGACTGGCTGAAGCTGCCGCTGGTGCACCTGCACTGGTACGACAAAGAGGTTCGTCCGGGCCGCAAAGTGGGCCACCTGAACCTGACCGACAGCGATACCGACCGCCTGAGCGCCACGCTCGAAGCGTTGAAGCCGCTGCTGCCGCCGGAGTACGCCAGCGGTATTTTCTGGGCGCAATCGCAGCTCAGCTAAGCCTTTCGTGCCGGGGGAAACGCGTTACCCCTTCCCCGGCACGCCTTCAGGCGCGTAGAATTCCTCCTTCGCTTTACAGAAAATCTCGGTTTCACTTCAGAAGGAAGACCCATGAATAATGGGACGGATTACCGCGCCATTCTCGCCGCGGATACCCCGCTTATTGACGTCCGCGCCCCGGTTGAGTTTAGCCAAAGCTCGCTCCCCGCAGCGCTCAACCTGCCGCTGATGAACGATGAAGAACGCGCCGCCGTCGGCACCTGTTACAAACGTCAGGGGGCAGAGGCCGCCCTGGCGCTAGGCCATCGCCTGGTTAACGGCGACCTTCGCGCCCGGCGCCTTCAGGCGTGGCGTGAAGCCTGCCTGCGCGCTCCGCAGGGCTATCTTTGCTGCGCCCGCGGCGGCCAGCGTTCGCACATTGTTCAGCAGTGGCTGCGCGAATCGGGCATCGAATACCCGCTGATCGTCGGCGGCTATAAGGCGCTGCGCCAGGCGGCCATCCAGCTGACGCAGGAGCTGGTTCAGCGCCCGATAGTGCTGATCGGCGGCTGCACCGGCAACGGGAAAACTCAGCTGGTCGCCGCGCGGCCTGACGGAATCGACCTCGAAGGGCTCGCCCACCATCGCGGCTCCTCCTTCGGACGCACGCTGCGCGAGCAGCACGCTCAGGCGACGTTTGAAAACCACCTCGCGGTAGCTATGGTGAAAAAAGCGGCCAGCCAGCGCCGGTGGGTGCTGGAAGATGAAGGGCATATGATAGGCGCCAACCATCTGCCGGAATGCCTGCGCGATCGCATGGCGCAGTCGCCGCTGGCGGTGGTGGAGGACCCGTTTGACGTCCGCCTGGCGCGCCTGCGAGAGGAGTATTTTGACCGGATGCACCGCGACTTTATGGCCGCGTACGGTGAAGAGCAGGGTTGGCAGGAGTACGGCGCCTATCTGCACCACGGCCTGTTTGCTATCCGCCGTCGCCTGGGGCTCCAGCGTTTTGCCCAGCTCACCGCCCTGCTCGATGACGCGCTGGGGGAACAGCTGCGTACGGCAAGCACCGAAGCGCATTTTGCGTGGCTCGTTCCGCTATTGAAAGAGTACTACGACCCGATGTATCGCTATCAGCTGGGTAAAAAAGCGGAAAAGATTATCTTTCGCGGAAGCTGGCAGGACGTTGCCTCCTGGCTGGCGCGGTAGCTCGCGTAAACGCAGCGCAAGCCGGGATTTTCGGCATCGCGCTGCGCGGGAGGTCGCGGTTTAGAAGTCGTAGCGCAGACGTACCAGGTTCATATCGCCCAGCTTGTCGGTGCTCGACGTAAAGACGTGTTCGTAGTCAACGCGGAAGCCATAATCGAGCTGGAAGCTAATCCCCAGGCCGTTATCAATACGCTGGTAGTTACGCCCGTTCACGTATTGCAGGCGGTCGCCCATAAAGTACGGCTGAACGGATTTAAGCGCGTACTGGCCAACCGGGATTTTATACCCCGCGAAGTACTCAATACCCCAGGCATCGCCGGCGAAGTAGTTATTCACATCGGCTTTTTTGGTGGTCAGGAAGTTCTGATACCAGCCGCCGCCGAAGGAGAAGGTCCAGTTATCCGGCGTCCAGCTTAGGGCGGTACCGAGAATATTCTGGTTATAGGTTTTATTCTCCGTGCTCGACGGATCGCGCATTTCGGCACGCGTATAGTTCCACGCCGTACCCCAGCTCAGGTCCTTCATGATGTGGTAGTCCACGCCAACGGAGCCCCCGCCTTTACGCTTATAGCGCAGGCCATTCCCCGGCAGATACTCATTATCTTCAAACAGATAAGAAGCATACAGATCGACATCACCGGCCGATTTTTTGTACTTGAGCATATTGCGCGAGCGGTAGGAGCCGTCGTAATCGCCGTTGATCCCGTTCCCCGGCGCCTGGGCTACCATGTCGTAATCCCAGATATCGGTTTTGGCGCCCACCACATCGTAATAAATACTGTTTTGCTGACCATAGGTTAACGTCCCCCAGGTATCGCTCTTCAGCCCGGTATAGAGCATACGGCGGGAGGTGTTATTGGCGCCCTCCGCATAGTGATTATCCCAGTCGAACAGCGCCGGAATATTAACTCCCAGCTCGTAATAGCTTATCCAGCTAATATCGTCGAACAGGTAATAATCAGCGGCGAAGCGGAAGCGGGTCCCGCCGTCAAAGCCGTTACGCTTATAGGAGCCTTTGTCGCCATCGCCGGACATCATGTTGAACTGCGGACGAATACTCCCGCCGACGGTGAAGTTCAGACGGCTTAACGGATCGCCGGCCTGCGGATCTTGTTTCAGCAGCGTTATCTCGGCCTGGGAAGCAAAAGAAGTCACTGCCAGTACTGCGCCGATCGTCATCGCCAGCGCTTTTATTTTATGTGCCATGCTTTTTCCTTGAGTAATAAGCAACCTTATATTTGCAAGGTGAATATTAACCGTGATTACCAACTCCGTGTTGTCGCTTTTTTACGCTTTTGTGCTCTTATAAATCAGTCACTTATCATTTTGTGCCGTTAACGGAAAGCCGCCGCGGATTTCATCCAACCGTCATTAACCTGCGCTAGCTGCGTCGCGCCGGGCTTAAACGCAACGCAATAAAAAGCCCGGGGCGCTGATGCTCCACCCCGGGCCTGCAGACGATCCGCCCGCTGAATTACTGGCTAAACTGGCGGAACAGCGCCTTGCCTTTTAACAAACGCAGCCCCAGCCAGCCGCCGCACAGGGAGAGCAACAGCGCCCCGCAGAGCGGCAGCATCACCCACAGCCGCCAGTCCGGCGACCACGGGAAATCAAAGACTTTGGTTTGCAGCATCGCCAGCGCCACCTCAGCCCCTATCGCCGCCACAATCCCGGAAACCACCCCCAGCAGGGCAAATTCCGCCCACAGCGTGGTACGCAGCAGCGATTTTCCGGCCCCCAGCGTGCGCCAGACCACCAGCTCCTGATAGCGCTGGCGCATCCCAACCTGAACCTGCGCCAGCAGCAGCAAAATACCGCAGGCGGTCACCAGCACCACCATCACTTCCAGCGCGCGGCTAACCTGCGTCAGAACCTGACCTACCTGACGCAGAATGGCGCCGATATCCAGCAGGCTGACGGTCGGGAATTCGCGGTTCAGCTGCGTCAACATGCCGCTGCCGTTATCCCAGCGGAAGCTGGTCAGCCAGCTCTGCGGCTGTCCGTCGAGCGCGTTCGGCGGGAAGATAAAGAAGAAGTTGGGCCGCAGGCTCTCCCAGTCAACTTTACGCACGCTGGTCACCTTAGCGCTGAAGTCCTGGGTATCACCGGTGAAGGTGACGCTATCGCCGAGCTTAACCCCCAGCCGCTGCGCCAGCCCCTCTTCAATCGACACCTCGCCCGCTTTTGGCGGCCAGCTGCCGGCCACCAGCGGATTATGATCCGGCCGGTCGTTGCTCCAGGTCAGATTGAGCTCGCGATTCAGCGCTTCATCCTTATTGCCCTCCGTCGTCTGGCCGTTAATCTGCGTCAGGCGCGCGCGGACGATGGGGTAGAACTCCGTCGCCGCCGTCTGGTGCCCGGCGAGAAAAGCTTTGACCGGCGCGACCTGATCCGGGGCAATATTAATCAGGAAGTAGTTGGGGCTTTCCGGCGGCAGCTGCTGCTGCCAGCGATCCAGCAGATCGCCGCGCAGCACCAGCAGCAGAGCGAGCAGCATAAACGACAGCGAGAACGCCGCCAGCTGGCTGAGCGTCGACCACGGCTGGCGCAGCAGCCGGTTGACCGCCAGGCGCAGCGGCAGCCCCTTCAGCGTCACGCGCTTCAGCAGCCACAGCAGCCCCCATCCCAGCAGGCCGCACAGCAGCGCCAGCACCACCGCGCCGGCGAGAACCGCCCACAGCAGCGGGCTGCCGCCCATCAGCCAGGCCAGCAGAATAACCACCACCGCGCAGACCAGCGGAATATAGACCTTCAGCGGCCAGACGTTAGCCACCACGTCCTGACGCAGCACCCGCAGCGGCAGCGTCGCCAGCAGCAGCCGATAGGGCCGCAGGCCCACCAGCAGCGAAATCACCACCATCGCGCCAATCGCCCACAGCCACGGCCAGAGGCTGGCGGCCGGCAGCGCGCCCGGGAGAACCGGTTTCAGCATCACCAGCAGGACTTTCTCCAGCCCCATCCCCATCGCGCCGCCGGCAATGACCGCCAGCGCCAGCAGCAGCAGCCACTGCCCGACGATCAGCTTGCGCAGCTGCGCCCGCCCGGCGCCCAGAGTTTTAAGGATCGCCACCAGATCGTAACGGCTGCGGCAGTAGTGGCTCATGGCCACCGCTATCGCCGCCACCGCCAGCAGGAGGGTGAGCAGCGCCGAGAGCAGCAGGAACTGCTGCGAGCGTTCGAGCGATTTACCCAGCGCGCTGTCATCCTGCTCGAGGCCAATCCAGCGGTGTTCCGTCCCCAGCTTTGGCAGCAGCCAGCGCTCATACTCCGCCAGCTGCGGCGCAGTGCCGGCAAACTTATAGCGCCAGGAGACGCGGCTGCCGGGCTGCACCGCCCCGGTCTTTGCCACATCGGCGGTATTCATCATCAGCCGCGGCGCCATCTGGAAAGGATTAAACCCGGCGTCCGGCTCCTGAATCACCTCCCCGGCAATGCGCAGCGTGACGTCACCGACGTCGATGGTATCGCCGGTTTTTAAATTCAGCAGCGCCATTAAGCGCGGGGCCAGCAGCACGCTGCCCGCCTGCGGCTTTAAGCCCGGAGGCTGGGTTTCCAACTGACCGTAAAGGGGATAGGTATCGTCAACCGCCTTGACGTCGGCCAGCTGCGGCGTATCGCCGGCGAAGGTCATGGTGGCGAAGCTGAGCTGTTCGCCAACCGTTAATCCCAGCCGGCGCGCCTGCGCCAGCCAGTCGGCGGGCACCTCGCGCGAGCTGCGCAGCGTCCGGTCTCCGGCCATAAACTCACGGCTCTGCTGGCTGAGCCCCTTTTCCATGCGATCGCTTATCGACCCCAGCGCCAGCACGCAGGCCACCGCCAGGCTCAGCGCCAGCCAGACGATCAGCAGCGACGGCGATCGCCATTCGCGCCAGAACCAGCGGGCAATCATGCTTCCTCCCGCAGCTGACCATCAACCAGCCGCAGCCGCCGGTCGCAGCGCGCCGCCAGCAGCGGATCGTGGGTCACCAGGATAAGCGTCGTCCCGTGTTCGCGATTGAGCGAAAACAGCAGGTCGGCAATTTTATCTCCGGTCTGCCGATCGAGGTTGCCGGTCGGCTCATCGGCAAACAGCAGTTCCGGGCGCCCGTTGAAGGCGCGGGCCAGCGCCACGCGCTGCTGCTCGCCGCCGGAAAGCTGCGCCGGCAGATGGTTCAGGCGCTTGCCCAGCCCCAGTTGCTCCAGCAGCGCCCTGGCGCCGCCCCGGCTCTGGCTGTCGCTCTCGCCGCGCAGCAGCGCCGGAAGTTCGACGTTCTCCAGCGCGTTCAGGGTCGGGATCAGCATAAAGGACTGAAAGACAAAGCCGATGTGCTTCGCACGCAGCTGCGCCCTCGCCTCTTCGTCCATGCGGTGCAGCGGCTGCCCGAGCAGAGAGACCTCCCCGCCGCTGCCGTCGTCCAGCCCGGCAAGGATCGCCAGCAGCGTAGATTTGCCGGAACCCGACTCGCCAATCAGGGCGATGGTCTGCGCCGGTTTGACAACCAGCTCAACTCCGGTGAGGATGGAAAGCTGATGCTCTCCCTGACCGACGGACTTCTTAAGATGATGAACTTCAAGTATGTTTTCCGCTGGCATTTGCCTTTCCTGTTTCTGGTCCTGTTTACCTGCCGCGCGATGGCGGCGGACACGCTGTTAGTTCTCGGCGATAGCCTGAGCGCCGGCTATCGCATGGCGGCCAACGCCGCGTGGCCTGCGCTACTCAACGACAAGTGGCAGGCAAAAACGCCGGTGGTCAACGCCAGCATCAGCGGCGACACGTCGCAGCAGGGGCTGGCGCGTCTGCCGGCGCTGCTTAAGCAGCATCAGCCGCGCTGGGTGCTGGTCGAGCTCGGCGGCAACGACGGGCTGCGCGGCTTCCCGCCGCAGCAAACGGAGCAGACGCTGCGCACCGTTTTGCAGGATATCAAAGCGGCGAACGCCCAGCCGCTGCTGATGCAAATTCGCCTGCCCGCCAACTACGGGCGTCGTTATAATGAAGCCTTTAGCGCAATGTATCCCGCACTGGCCAAAGAGTTTGATATTCCTCTGTTACCCTTTTTTATGGAAGAGGTCTACCTGAAGCCGCAGTGGATGCAGGATGATGGAATCCACCCCAACCGCGACGCCCAGCCGTTTATTGCCGACTGGATGGCGACGCGGCTGGCTCCCTTAGTTAATCATGACTCCTGATCCGCAGGGGTTGTTTGCAGGTAAAGTTATGCAAAAAACGGTTTTAGTTACAGGATGTTCCAGCGGTATTGGCCTTGAAAGCGCGCTCGATCTGCAACGTCAGGGCTTTAACGTTCTGGCGGCCTGCCGCAAGGCCGAGGACGTGGCGCGGATGCAGGAACTCGGACTGACCGGTATTTTGCTGGATCTCGACGATCCGCAGAGCGTGGAGCGCGCGGCGGCAGAGGTTATCGCCCTGACCGATAACCGCCTGTACGGCCTGTTTAATAACGCCGGCTACGGCGTGTATGGTCCGCTTATCACCATCAGCCGCCGGCAGATGGAGCAGCAGTTTGGCGCCAACTTTTTTGGCGCCCATCAGCTCACCATGCTGCTACTTCCGGCGATGGAGCCGCACGGCGAGGGCCGCATCGTGATGACCTCCTCGGTAATGGGGATCATCTCCAGCCCAGGGCGCGGCGCCTATGCCGCCAGCAAATATGCGCTGGAGGCCTGGTCCGACGCCCTGCGCATGGAGCTGCGCTATAGCGGCATTAAGGTCAGCCTGATTGAGCCGGGGCCGATTCGCACCCGCTTTACGACCAACGTCAACCAAACCCAGCGCGATAAGCCGGTGGAAAACCCCGGTATCGCCGCGCGCTTTACCCTCGGGCCGGAGGCGGTGGTGGAAAAAGTGCGCCATGCTTTCGTTAGCGAGAAACCGAAGCTGCGCTATCCGGTGACCCTGGTCACGCACGCGGTGGCCCTGCTCAAACGCCTGTTGCCCACGCGGATGATGGACAAAATTATCCAGGGCTGAGTTGAAGCGTCGGCCGTTGCCCCCATGTATACAAAAAATTGATTAAAGAGATGCGCTTATGTCAGTACAGAATATTATCAACATTACCGAAGCTAACCTGCACCAGACGCTGGAACAATCCGTTACCGCGCCGGTGCTGTTTTATTTCTGGTCCGCGCGCAGCCAGCACTGCGAGCAGCTGACGCCGGTTCTGGAAAGCCTGGCGGCGCAGTACAACGGTCAGTTTATCCTGGCGAAGGTGGACTGCGATGCCGAGCAGATGCTGGCTTCACAGTTCGGCCTGCGCTCGATCCCAACGGTTTATCTGTTCCAGAACGGTCAGCCGGTGGACGGCTTTGAAGGCCCGCAGCCTGAGTCCGCCGTGCGCGCGCTGCTTGATAAAGTGCTGCCGCGCGAAGAAGAGCTAAAGGCCCAGCAGGCGCTGGCGCTGATGCAGGAAGAGAAGTACGCCGAAGCCCTGCCGCTGCTGAAAGAGGCGTGGCAGCTCTCCGCGCAGGATAGCCAGATTGGCCTGCTGCTGGCGGAAACCCTGATCGCCCTGCAGCGCTCCGACGAGGCCGAAGCGGTGCTGAAAACCGTTCCGCTGCAGGATCAGGATACCCGTTTCCAGGGGCTGGTGGCGCAGATTGAGCTGCTCAAGCAGGCGGCCGATACCCCGGAAATCCAGCTGCTCCAGCAGCAAGTTGAGCAAAACCCGCAGGACGCTGCGCTGGCGGCCCAGCTGGCCCTGCAGCTGCATCAGGTTGGCCGCAACGAAGAGGCGCTGGCGCTGCTGTTCAGCCATCTGCAGAAAGATTTAGACGCCGGCGACGGCCAGGTGCGCAAGATGCTGCAGGAAATTCTTGCCGCCCTCGGCACCGGCGATGCGCTGGCCGCGAAATATCGCCGTCAGCTCTACTCCCTGCTGTACTGATCGTTACGCCACAAAAACCTCCCCGGCGGCGCTGCGCCGACCGGGGAACGCGGCTAGTCGCTCTTTTTCAGCTGCGTCACCACCAGCTGGTGGCGCGGGTTAAAGAATTTCCGGTAGGTCAGATAGCCGGCGATGATGGTTGATAAGCTGGCGGTCGATAGCAGCATAAACGTGACCATTATCTGATACTTAATCGCTTTCACCGGATCTATCCCGGCAAAAATCAGCCCCGACATCATCCCCGGCAGGCTCACCAGCCCCACCGTTTTCGCCGAATCAATGGTCGGAATAAGCGCGGCGCGAATGCTGTCGCGAATCAATCCGGCAGAGGCCATTTTCGGCGTCGCGCCGAGGCTCAGCTTCTCCTGAATCTGCTGCTGCTCGCTGCTGAAGCGCTGGCCCATATTGTTGTAGCACAGCCCCACCGCCACCATCGCGTTGCCGGCGATCATGCCGGCGATCGGGATCACCTGCATCGGCACGAAAGAGATCGACCCTGAGAAGACCAGCACCGCCAGGGTAAGCCCCGCGCCGGTGGTAATGGCGATAAACGATGAGAGGAAGGCCTTATCGATATATTTACTGCGCTTTTGCGCATTCCACGCGGCGTTAAAACAGATAAACAGCACCATAAGCAGCGTCAGCAGGGCGTGATTGACGTTGAAGATATATTTCAGCACGTAGCCGACGATAATCAGCTGCGCCACCGCCCGGCAAATGCTCCAGACGATATCTTTCTCCAGCGCCAGCTTTTCACGATAGCTCACCACGATGGCCACCAGCACCAGCACCATCGACAGGGCCAGCGATTCGTTAGTGATATTATGCCCGTTCATTGATGACCTCCTGTCCCTCTGCGCTCGCCGGCTGCAGCGTAATCACTTCATCAGCGTGGTCGATTTCATTCCGGTCATGCGTCACCCACAGCACAGCAATATTCTTTTCCGTCGTATAGCGATGAATAATATCGTTGACGTTGCGCTTATTGCTCTCATCCAGGGCGCTGGTAATTTCATCGAGCAGCAGCACCTGCGGCAAAAACTGTAAATTGCGGATCAGCGAAACGCGCTGCTTTTCTCCGCCGGAGAGTTCGTTGATCGATTTTCCCAGCGTATTTTCCGCCAGCCCGAAGCGGCGTAAATCGGCAATTAGCGCCTGCGGGTCCGGCTGCTGGTTGCGAATTTGCCACGGGAAGATGAGATTGTCATAAACCGAATCACCGAACAGCGCCGGGGTTTGCGCGCAGTATGAGACCTGCTGGCGGTAGGTTTCCGGCGACAGCGTAGTGATATCCTTACCGGAATAAAAAATCTGCCCGCTGGTCGGGCTGAGCAGCGAGGCGATAATTTTTAGCAGCGTACTTTTACCGCAGCCGGAGGGCCCGGTAATGAGCTTAAATTCCCCGGCGCCCAGCTCGAGATTAATATTATGCAAAATGACCGACTTATCGATCTGAAAGCCTACGCCGTCAAGACGCAAGATAGCGTTATTTTCCTTCATTATCGTTCCATATATTTCCCAAAACCCGACTAGTTTACTCCACTTTTCTTTCGCCAGGATGAGGAGAAAGATATACTCGATTTAAACATGCGTCATTTTGCTGACGCCTGGCAGGCAATTAAACAGGAGGTTTTTTGATGCTAATTTTTATCCCCGTTCTCATTTTCGTCGCCCTGGTTATCGTGATTGCCGGAGTGAAAATTGTCCCGCAGGGCTACCAGTGGACCGTCGAGCGCTTTGGCCGCTATACCATGACCCTCCAGCCGGGCCTGAGCCTGGTGGTGCCGTTTATGGACCGCATCGGGCGGAAAATTAATATGATGGAGCAGGTGCTGGATATCCCCTCGCAGGAGGTTATTTCGCGCGATAACGCCAACGTCACCATCGATGCGGTGTGCTTTATTCAGGTTATTGACGCGCCGAAAGCGGCCTATGAGGTCAGCAACCTCGAGCTGGCGATTATCAACCTGACGATGACCAACATTCGTACCGTGCTCGGCTCAATGGAGCTCGACGAAATGCTCTCCCAGCGCGACAGCATCAACACCCGCCTGCTGCATATCGTCGATGAGGCCACCAACCCGTGGGGGATCAAAATCACCCGCGTGGAAATTCGCGACGTGCGCCCGCCGGCGGAGCTTATCGCCTCGATGAACGCCCAGATGAAGGCCGAGCGTACCAAGCGCGCCTATATTCTGGAGGCCGAAGGGATACGTCAGGCGGAAATCCTCAAAGCCGAAGGCGAAAAGCAGTCGCAAATCCTCAAAGCCGAAGGCGAACGCCAGTCGGCGTTCCTGCAGGCAGAAGCGCGTGAACGTTCGGCGGAAGCGGAGGCTCGCGCCACCCAAATGGTCTCTTCCGCTATTGCCTCCGGGGATATTCAGGCGATTAACTACTTCGTTGCGCAGAAATATACCGACGCGCTGCAGCAGATTGGCGCATCAAATAACAGCAAAGTTGTGCTGATGCCGCTCGATGCGACCAGCCTGATGGGCTCTATCGCCGGGATTAGCGAACTGCTTAAAGAAGGCGCCGGCGAACGGAAAAAACTATGATTGCGATGATACTGGTCCATCCGCATCTCTTCTGGCTCAGCCTCGGCGGGCTGCTGCTGGCGGCAGAGATGCTCGGCGGTAACGGCTATCTGCTGTGGAGCGGGGTTGCCGGGGTGATCACCGGCGCCCTGACCTGGCTGCTGCCGCTGGGCTGGGAGTGGCAGGGCACGCTGTTTGCCGCGCTGACCCTGCTGGCGGCCTGGCTCTGGTCGCGCTGGCTGCGCGGCCAGGTGAAGCGGCAGAAACCGGCCGACGCCCGGCTTAACCAGCGCGGGAATCAGCTGATCGGCCGCATCTTCTCGCTGGAGACGGCGCTGGTTAACGGCCGCGGCCACGTGCGCGTTGGCGATAGCTCATGGCCGGTGATCGCCGACGAGGACCTCCCGGCGGGCAGTAAGGTCGAGGTGCTGGCCGTTGAGGGCATCACGCTGCGGATCAGGCTCGCCCCTCCCCACCGCTAGCTCTGCACCTTGCGATGGCAGCAGCCGGAGAGATTGTCGATAATCGGGCAGTCCGCGCCGTCATCGCCGGGACAGGACTCCGCCAGCGCCAGCAGGTGGCTGCGCATGCTCTGCAGCTCGCTGATGTGGCGCTCAATATCAGCGACTTTATCCAGCGTTCTGCGCTTGACGTCGGCGCTATGCCGCGACGGATCGTTAAACAGGCCCACCAGCTCGCGGCACTCCTCCAGATTAAAACCAACCTGCCGCGCCTGGCGCAGCAGGGTCAGCTCGTCCAGATGCCGCTGGCTGTAGCTGCGGTAGCCGTTTTCACTGCGCAGCGGCGGCGTCACCAGCCCCTTCTCTTCGTAGAAGCGGATCGCTTTACTGGTTAAGCCGGTTTTTTTTGCCACATCGCTGATATTCATCGCCTCTGCACCTCATTGCTTCTCGCACAGCCCCTATTGTAGGACCATTCGCACAATAACCAACCCTGCGTGCGGGGAAAAAAATATAAGCCATATCTTTTATCAGGTTAAGCGCGCCGGCGGTTTTTTCATAACGTGATAAGTCTCGCAAAAAACTATTTACGCACCGGTAGAAATTGACCCATATCAAAGGTGCATTCCATTTACCCCTTAACGTCTGGACGTGTCCTCCATAAACCAATATAAATGCGAATGATAGTAGTTATCATTATAATAAAGGTTACTTTAATGGTGAAAAGGACAAATCGGGGGAGCATGTTACTCTCCAGCCTGTCGCTGTTTGTTGCCGCCAACGTTTCTGCGGCAACCCCGACCAGCACAGCCAAAACGGCCGGCGACGAGACGCTGATCGTCACGGCCAATCGTACAGAATCAAGCCTCTGGGACAGCCCGGCGACCGTTCAGGTTATCGACCGGCAAACGCTCAACAACTCAACTAGCGTCTCTATCGCCGACGATCTGCAGGATATTCCCGGCGTTGAGGTGACCGACAACTCCCTGGCCGGGCGTAAGCAAATCCGCATCCGCGGCGAGGCCTCGTCGCGGGTGCTGATCTTGATTGACGGCCAGGTGGTCAGCTACCAGCGCGCCGGGCAAAACTACGGCGTCGGGCTGCTGATTGATGAGTCGGCGCTGGAGCGGATCGAAGTGGTAAAAGGCCCCTACTCGGTGCTTTACGGCTCGCAGGCCATCGGGGGCATAGTCAACTTTATCACCAAAAAAGGCGGGGATAAGCCCCTCGCCGGGACGGTGAAGGCCGTTTATAACTCGGCGACCGCGGGCTGGGACGAGTCCGCTGCGGCCTGGGGCAGCATCGGCCAGTTCGACTATCGCATCAACGGCAGCTACTCCGATCAGGGCAACCGCGATACGCCGGACGGCAGATTGCAGAACACCAACTTTCGCAACAACAGCCAGGGCGTCTGGCTTGGCTACAATCTCGACCGGCATAAATTCGGCCTGTCGCTCGACCGCTACAAAACCTCCACGCAAACCTGGTTTGACGATCCCGAGGGCCAATACGAAGACTTCAGCGTCCGTATCCCCAAGCTGGAACGCGAAAAAATCGGCGCGTTCTATGACTTCGACGCCGGCGGCGATTACCTGAAAAAAATCCACTTCGACGCCTACAGCCAGACCATCGAGCGGGAATTTGAAAACCGGATTAAGACCACCCAGCCGATCCCCAGCCCGATTATCCAGGCGCTGACGGTCAGCAACCAGACCAACACCAACGATAAGCAATATACCCAGGGCGTCACGCTGCAGGGCAACTTCTCCCTGCCGGCGAACAACGAGCTGGTTATCGGCACCCAGTATCAGCATGACAAGGTGAAGCAGGATACCCGCAGCAGCACGCGGCAGACGGCGGCCACCGGCGCCTTCGATATCCAGACCCTCACGCTGTCGCATATTGAGGCGGAGCAAAGCAACGCCTCGGTGTTTGCGCAAAACGACTGGCGCTTCGCCGATGACTGGACCTGGACCGTTGGCGCGCGCCAGTACTGGCTCTCCTCCAAACTTACCCGCAGCGACAGCCAGAGCGGCGCGGTCAGCCAGTCTACGGGCGGCGAGTCGGCCCATGACGATAAGCTGGTGACCTCAACCAGCCTGCGCTATTCCGGCTTTAAAGATATTGAGCTGCGCGCGGCATACGCCCAGGGCTACGTCTTCCCGACGCTGACCCAGCTGTTTATGCAGACCTCGGCCGGCGGCGGCGTCACCTATGGCAATACCGGCCTGAAGGCGGAACACTCCAACAACTACGAGCTGGGCGCCCGTTACAAAGGCAATATGTGGCTGGTTGACGGGGCGATTTACTACTCCGAAGCCAAAGACTATATCGCCAGCCTCCCCTGCTCGGGTCAGGCGATATGCAGCGGCAACAGCACCTCTTCCCGCGGCGAATATTTCTATTACGACAATATCGATCGCGCCAAAACCTGGGGGATGGAGCTAACGGCGGAGTACAACGGCTGGGCCGTTTCGCCCTATCTGAGCGGCAACCTTATCCGCCGGCAGTATGAAGGCGAGACAGTTAAAACCTGGGATACCGGCGAACCCGCCCTGACGGGAAGAGCGGGCCTGAAGCATACGCTGCTGCTGAACAGCGCCAACGTCACCTCCGATCTCTTCGTGCGCGCCGCCTCCAGCGCCGACGATAAAACCGGCAGCAGGGAGATTCGCTATCCGGGCTGGGCAACGCTTAACCTCGCGTTCAATACCGAGTTTGGCCCGCAGGAGCAGTATCAGGTCAACCTGGCGCTCAACAACCTGACCAACAAGCGCTATCAAACCGCCCATGAAACCATTCCGGCGGCCGGATTTAACGCAGCGGTCGGTTTTGCGTGGAACTTCTGATGATGAAAAAACTCTTGTTCGCCCTGCTGGCGCTTTGTGCCGCCGGCGCAGCCTGCGCCAGCGAACGTATCGTCGTGGCCGGCGGCTCGCTGAGCGAGCTGGTCTACGCGCTTGGCGCCGGAAATCAGGTTGTCGGCGTCGATGAAACCACCTCCTGGCCGCCGGAAACGGCCGGGCTGCCGCATATCGGCTACTGGAAGCAGCTCAGCAGCGAAGGCATTTTATCCCTCAGGCCGGACGTTTTTATCACCTGGCGGGATGCCGGGCCGCAGATCGTTCTGGACCAGCTGCGGACGCAGAAAGTAAGCGTCGTGACCCTGCCGCGCGTGCCGGCCACGGTTGAACAGATGTACGCCAACGTTCGCCAGTTGGCGAAGACGCTGCAGGTTCCCGAGCGAGGAGATGCGCTGGTAGGCCAGATTGAGCAGCGCCTGGCGCGCGTTCAGCGCAGCGCGGCGGCGCAAAAGGCGCCGCTCAGGGCGATGTTTATTCTCTCCGCGGGCGGCAGCGCGCCGCAGGTGGCCGGTAAGGGCAGCGTTGCCGACGCCATTCTGACCCTCGCGGGCGCGCGGAACGTGGCTTCGCACGAGCAGTATAAAAGCTACAGCGCGGAATCGCTGATTGCGGCAAACCCGGAGGTCATTGTCGTGACCTCGCAAATGGTCGACGGCGATATTAACCGGCTGCGCGCCGTCGCCGGGATAGCCCACACCCCCGCATGGAAAAATCAGCGCATTGTCACCATCGATCAGGCGCTGATCCTCGGAATGGGCCCGCGGGTGGCCGACGCGGTTGAATCCCTGCACCAGCAGTTTTGGCCCCAATAACTGGATGTGATGTTGACGCTATGAAGACTAACAACGCCCTCGATCTCTCCGCGCACTTCGCGCTGGAGGGAAGCCAGCCCTTTAAAGATCGTCGGGCCACCATGCCGTGGCGCGGCGCGATCCCGGTGGCAAAAGAGCAGCTGGCGCAGACCTGGCAGGAGGTCATCAGCCGCAGCGCGCCGCCGCGTAAAAGGCTGCTGTACCTGCACATTCCCTTTTGCGCCACCCACTGCACTTTTTGCGGCTTTTATCAGAACCGCTATGAGGATGACCACTGCGCCCGCTATACCGACGCCCTGCTGCGCGAAATAGAAATGGAGGCCGATAGCGTCCTGCACCAGTCGGCGCCGATCCACGCGGTTTACTTCGGCGGCGGCACGCCCTCCGCGCTGGCGGCGCAGGACCTGGCGAGAATTATCACCGCGCTGCGGGAAAAGCTGCCCCTCGCGCCGGACTGCGAAATCACCATCGAAGGACGGGTGCTTAACTTCGATGACAACCGCATCGACGCCTGCCTTGACGCCGGCGCCAATCGCTTCTCCATCGGCATTCAGTCCTTCAACAGCAGGGTGCGCAAGAAAATGGCCCGCACCTCCGACGGCCCCACCGCCGCCGCCTTTATGCAGAGGCTGGTGCGGCGGGATCGCGCGGCCGTGG
>NZ_JAQGFU010000430.1:0-1254 GCF_030078455.1 Klebsiella sp. Ech2A
GGGGCACCAAAGCGCCTGCCTGATGGCGCAGCCGGCGTCGCCCTGGCATCAGGCTGTCACCGTCCGGGAGGTGCGCCATGTCGCATGAAGCCTTTGTCCATATCCGCGATCTGCGGGTTGAGTTCCGCCGCGACGGTCAGACGATCAATGCGGTCAACGGCGTCTCTTTTGATGTGCAAAAGGGCGAGGTGCTGGCGCTGATCGGCGAGTCCGGATCCGGAAAAAGCGTGACCCTCAGGGCGCTGATGCGCCTGCATCCGCCTAAAAGCAGCGTTCTTTCCGGCACCCTGCGGGTGGAGGGCGAAGCGGTGCTGGAGATGAACGCTTCCCGGCTGCGGCGCTATCGCGGCGCGCGCTGCGCCATGATATTTCAGGAGCCGCTGCTGGCCTTCGACCCGGTCTATACCGTCGGGCAGCAGATTAGCGAAGGCCTGCGCCGCCACGAAGGACTCTCGCGCCAGGCGGCAAGGGAGCGGGCGCTGGAGGCGCTGCGCCAGGTGCGCATTCCGAGCCCCGAGCGGCGGCTGGACGCCTATCCGCACGAGATGTCCGGCGGGATGCGCCAGCGGGCGATGATCGCCCTCGCGCTGTCGTGCAACCCGCAGCTGCTGCTGGCGGATGAGCCGACAACCGCCCTCGACGCGACGGTGCAGATCCAGATCCTGATCCTGCTGCGCGAGCAGCAAAAGGAGCGCGGGCTGTCGATTATCTTTGTTACCCACGACATCGGCGCGGCGGTGGAGATTGCCGACCGCGTGGCGGTGATGTACGCCGGGCGCATCGTCGAAGAGGCGTCGATGGAGGATATTCTCTACCGTCCGCGCCATCCTTATACCCAGGTTCTGCTGGGCAGCCGCCCGAAAGAGGGGCTTAAAAAAGGCGATGCCCTGCGCTGCATCCCCGGTTCGCCGCCGGATCTGGCGCGCCTGCCGGCGGGCTGCGCGTTTGCCGAGCGCTGCCCCCACGCGAGGGCGGCCTGCGGGCAAAGCCAGCCGGCGACGGAGCAGGCTGGCGAGCGCCACGTGGTGAGCTGCCATCGCTGGCGGGAGCTGGCCGCCAGCGTCGAGAGCCCGGCGCAGTACGCCTGAATCAAATAAGGAGACAAGCATGCAGGATGATATTCGCGCGTTTATGCCCTATCCGGCGCACCCGGTGCCGCACGCGCACGGCGGGCCGCTGAGCGGCATGACCTTTGCGGTAAAAGATCTGTTCGACGTGGCGGGCTACCCGACCGGCGGCGGCAATCCGCATCTG
>NZ_JAQGFU010000431.1:0-1241 GCF_030078455.1 Klebsiella sp. Ech2A
CCCGCCTGCGCTACGCCGACACGGTTGGCATACTCGATCCCTTTACTACCTTCGAGCACATCTCGGCCCTGCGCGAAGCCTGGCCCGGCGACATCGAGATGCATGCCCATAACGATCTCGGCCTCGCCGCCGCCAATACGCTGGCGGCGGTGCGCGCCGGCGCCTCCAGCGTCAATACCACCGTGCTTGGCCTCGGCGAGCGCGCGGGCAACGCGGCGCTGGAAACCGTGGCTCTGGGCCTTGAGCGCTGCCTCGGCGTTGACACCGGCGTCTATTTTCCGGCCCTTCCCGCGCTCTGCCAGCAGGTGGCGGCGGCGGCGCTGCGCTCCATCGATCCGCAGCAGCCGCTGGTCGGCGAGCTGGTCTTTACCCACGAGTCGGGCGTCCACGTGGCGGCGCTGCTGCGCGATCGCGAGAGCTATCAAGCGATCGACCCGGCGCTGGTCGGCCGCAGCTACCGGCTGGTGCTGGGAAAACACTCCGGGCGTCAGGCGGTCAACGGCATTTTCGACGCCATGGGCTATCACCTCAGCTCCGCGCAAATTAACCAGCTGCTGCCCGCCATCCGCCGCTTTGCCGAAAACGGCAAGCGCAGCCCGCGGGACTATGAGCTGGTCGCGATGTATGACGAACTCTACGG
This sequence comes from Klebsiella sp. Ech2A, assembly GCF_030078455.1. NCBI lineage: Bacteria > Pseudomonadati > Pseudomonadota > Gammaproteobacteria > Enterobacterales > Enterobacteriaceae > Klebsiella > Klebsiella sp. Ech2A. The sequence continues at coordinate 641 of NZ_JAQGFU010000431.1, forward strand.
CGCTACCGCGCTGCGAACAGGGGGATAATCATGGAGTGGTTTTATCAAATTCCCGGCGTGAACGAGCTGAGTTCCGCCGAGTCGTTCTTTCAGTTTTTCGCCGTGCCCTATCAGCCTGAGCGGCTCGGCCGCTGCTGCCTGCCGGTGCTGGCGACCTTTCACCGCAAGCTGCGCGCCGAAGTCCCGCTGCAGAACCGGCTGGAAGAGAACGCCCGCGCCCCATGGCTGCTGGCGCGACGGCTCCTCGCGGAGAGCTACCGCCAGCAGTTTCAGGAGGAGGAGCAATGAGGCCAAAATTCACCTTCAGCGACGAAGTGCGGGTGGTGCGTGCGATCCGTAACGATGGCACCGTCGCGGGCTTCGCCCCCGGCGAGCTGCTGGTCAGGCGCGGCAGCACCGGCTTTGTCCGCGACTGGGGCGTTTTTTTACAGGATCAGATTATTTACCAGATCCACTTTCCGCAGGGCGACCGGGTCATCGGCTGCCGCGAGCAGGAGCTCATCCCCATCGCCCAGCCCTGGCTGGCCGGAAATTTGCAGTATGGCGATACCGTCACCTGCCGGATGCCGCTGGCCGTCAACGGTGAGGTGGTGGTTAACGT
>NZ_JAQGFU010000432.1:0-1222 GCF_030078455.1 Klebsiella sp. Ech2A
GCTAAAGTCCCACCGTGAAAATGGACTTTACGTGCCCTCCCCGACGGGGATTCCTTCTAAAAAGTCGCCTTATTTGTTATATTGTGCTTATTGATCACTCACCTCTGCGGTGCCAAAAAGAATAATATTCACCGCGACCCAGGAAGATGAAATGCTAGATTACCGCTTCCCGACAGCTTTGCAGATGGTTCTCAGCGTAGCGATGGCGGAGCAGTTGGGTGAACGTTCGACCAGCGCGATCCTCGCCTATGGCCTGGAAGCCAATCCGAGCTTTATCCGTAAACTGATGGTTCCCCTCACGCGCGACGGCATTATCGTCTCGACGCTGGGGCGCAACGGATCCATCCACCTTGGCCGCCCGGCTGATAAAATCACCCTGCGCGATATCTACGTCTCCGTGATTGAAGACAAAAAGCTGTGGGCTTCGCGTCCTGACGTCCCGGCCCGCTGCGTGGTCAGCGCCAACGCCTGCTGGTACTTCAAGTCCATCGCCGACGAAGCCGAGCAGGCATCGCTGAACGTGCTGGCCCGCCATACCGTGGCAAGCGCGCTGGAAAAGGTCAAAAAAGGCGATATCAGCGGCTGCCTGCCGCTGTTCGAAGCAGACGATATCGCCAAAAAAGCGCACTAAATCCGCCGCTCCGGCTCCCTTAAATAGCAAAAAACCGCCTTCACTGAAGGCGGTTTTTTTTATGCTCCAAAGGCTGCTCACAGCGTCAGGAGGGCTGAGCTTCCGCTACCGGCTTGCCGCGCGCGACGAACTTGCGCAGCGTGACGTAGAACACCGGCGTCAGGAACAGACCGAACAGCGTCACCCCTAACATCCCGGAGAACACCGTGATCCCGGTGACGCCGCGAACCTCCGCGCCCGCACCGTGTCCCAGAATCAGCGGAATGGTCCCGGCGATAAAGGCAATCGAGGTCATCACAATCGGACGCAGACGCAGGCGGCAGGCCTCCAGTGCGGCCTCAACGATCCCTTTCCCCTGCATCTCCAGCTCGCGGGCGAACTCGACGATCAGGATGGCGTTCTTACAGGCCAGCCCCATCAGCACCACCAGCCCCACCTGCACGAACACGTTATTATCCCCGCCGGTTAGCCAGACGCCGAACAGCGCGGAGAGCAGGGTCATCGGGACGATCAGGATCACCGCCAGCGGCAGCGTCCAGCTCTCATACAGCGCCGCCAGCACCAGGAACGCCAGCAGCACCGCGACCGGGA
>NZ_JAQGFU010000433.1:0-1219 GCF_030078455.1 Klebsiella sp. Ech2A
CTGGCTGCCTGAGTTCAGGCCGCTGCTGCCCGACGGCCAGCCCGCGCGGATCGTCGTACGGCAGCTGCTCAGCCATACGGCCGGGCTGGGCTATCGCTTCTTCGAGGCTGATGCCAACGGCCCCTATGCGCGGGCCGACGTATCGGACGGCATGGATGCGTCCGGTATCAGTCTGGCGGAGAACCTGCGCCGCATCGCCAGCGTTCCGCTGCTGTACGAGCCCGGTACGGGCTGGGGCTACTCGCTGGCGACCGACGTGCTGGGCGCCCTGATCGAGCGGGTGCAGGGAGAACCGCTTGATGCAGCCGTGCGCCAGCTGGTGACCGGCCCGCTGGGCATGGCCGATACCGGCTTTATTGCGCGGGATGCGCAGCGCGTGGCGACCGCCTACGTGAACGGTACGCCTCAGCCACATCCGCTGGCGGAAGGTGAAATCGTTTCGCCCTTCGAGGGGGCGGTCGGCATTCCCTACAGCCCTGCGCGCATCTTCGACCCGCAGGCGTTTCCCTCGGGCGGTGCGGGCATGGCGGGAACCGCCGAAGACTTCCTGCGCCTGCTGGAGGCTCTGCGTCAGGGCGGCGGCGCGATCCTGCCGGATGAGTTGATTGCGGAAATGGCGCGGGATCGGGCGGAGGATCTGGAGCTGCCCAACGCGCCGGGCTGCGGCTTCGGGCTCGGTTTTTCGGTCCTGCGCGATCGGACGCTGGCCGCTTCGCCTGAATCAGAAGGCACCTGGCGCTGGGGAGGCGCCTACGGCCACTCGTGGTTCGTGGATCGGTCGCGGGGGCTGAGCGTCGTCGCCTTCACTAACACCCTATACGAAGGGATGTCGGGCCGTTTCGTCGGCGATCTGCGCGATGCGGTCTACGGCGCCCTGGAGGCTGAACGATGAATTCGACGACCGGGCATCGCATGCCCGTCGCGTCGCTGCTGGCGCTCGCGATGGCGGCTTTCATCACCATCCTGACCGAAGCGCTGCCGGCCGGCCTGCTGCCCCAGATGGCGCAAGGCCTGGCCGTCTCCGAGGCGTGGGTCGGCCAGACGGTGACTGTCTATGCCATCGGTTCTCTGGTGGCCGCCATTCCGCTGACCGCCGCCACTCAAGGAGTTCGTCGCCGGCCGCTGCTGCTGGCCGCCATTGGCGGATTCGCCATCGCCAACACGGTTACGACGCTCTCCGCCAGCTATGCGCTGACGCTAGCGGCGCGCTTCGTGGCGG
>NZ_JAQGFU010000434.1:0-1216 GCF_030078455.1 Klebsiella sp. Ech2A
GCTGTGGGGAGTCAACGGCGTGCTCGACCATCTGGCGCTGGGCCAGCGGGCGGCCGCGGCTCAGCAGGCCAGCCGGGCGTTTTATCATCAGTGGTTTAAAACGGAGACCCGGGTGATTAACCCGCGGCTGCAGATGCAGCAGCATCTGCGCCAGCTTGCGCAGACGGCGGCGCATCCGCCGTCGGTCGTCACCATCAGCCTGGTGCAAAAGATCGTCGCCGGGACCCCGGGGATCCGCCTGCGGGCCCTGGCCTACGACGGCGCGCGCAACGCCCTGCAGCTCGACGTGTCGGCAGTATCGCCCCGGGCGCTGGAGCAGTTCAGGCTGCGGGCGCAGCCCTATTTTCGCGTGCGAACCGGCGAAATGAAGCCGCGAGCGGACGGCATTGAGGGGCGTCTCTCCCTGGAGGAAAATGATGCATAGCCTGCGTATTTTATGGCAGCAGCGCTCGCAGCGGGAGCAGCGCCTGCTGGTGGCAATGGCCCTCGCGCTGTTCGTCGGTATCGCGTACTACGCCTTCTGGCAGCCGTGGCTCGACCGCGAGCAGCAGTGGCGGCAAACCCTCGCCAAAGAGCAGGCCAGCCTGCGCTGGATGCAGCAGCAGGCACCTCTCCTGCAGCAGCTAAGCCGCCAGCGGCCGGGCCCAGCGGCCATCGCCGAAGAGCCCTCGGCGGTCATCATGCGCGAGGCGGCCCGCCAGGCGCTGGCGATCGTCCGGCTGCAGCCGCAGGGGATGCGGGTCAACGTCACCCTCGAGGCCTGTACCTTTCAGGCCCTGATGTCATGGCTCGACGTTCTGGGCCGGCAGGGCATTCACGCCGCCTCCCTGGCCGTCACCGCGCATCCCCAGCGTCCCGGCTGGGTGACGGTGAATACGCTGATCCTCGAGCGTCGGCATGAGAAGTAAATTCGCCGTCGGACTGCTGCTCGGCGCCTGGCTGCTGTGGATGCTGCTCACCGCCCCCGCCAGGCTGCTCACCGCCGCGCTGCCGGCCGGGATCGGCGTCGGCGAGCTTGCCGGCACCGTCTGGCAGGGAGAGGCCAGAGATATTGTCTGGCGCGGAGCCGGCCTCGCCCACCTGCGCTGGCGGCTGGCTTTCTCCGGCGCGCTTCCGGGCTGGCATATTTCGTTCAGCGATCCCAGCGGGCTGCACGGCCAGGCCTGGCTGCAGGGGCTGAGCGCGCTGACGCTGCGCGATGGCCGCCTTATCGTCC
>NZ_JAQGFU010000436.1:0-1212 GCF_030078455.1 Klebsiella sp. Ech2A
AGTTTGTCATGGCCCACCGCCCCGCGTCGGTGATTCAGCGCGCGGCCTCGGTGGAAGAGGTGGCGAATATGGTGGTGTACGTCTGCTCGACCCAGGCCTCGGCGACCTCGGGTGCGGCGCTGCGCGTTGACGGCGGCGTGGTGGACGATATCGTCTGATAATACGGCGCCCGTCCGCCGGCTAGCGGTCGGGCGTTTTTGACGACTCTTTTACGCTGGTCATTTCGTACCTGCCCTCAGGATCCATGGCGTTAACCGCTTTTTGCAGCTCCGCCAGCGCAAACTTGAGGGAGGCCACCTCCTCTCGCAGCGCCTGCACTTCCTGTTCCTGAGTGGTACCCCGGCTGGTTTTGGGGAACGCTTCGAAGACGTCCTCTTCGAAAAACATACGAACCTGACGATTATCAACGTTGACCAGCTGGTACTTCAGCCGGCCGCTGTTGATCGCGTTATAGATAGTTTTACGACTCACCATCGCTAACTCTATGACGTCGCTGATTCGTAACATCTTGTCCCTCTTCGCTTCCGGCATCACCGTATTGAGCCCATCATTTTATCTTACTGCGTGACGATGGCATCGGTGAATACTTTTGCAATCTCCTCTGGCGTCATTTTAACGATTTCGTTAACGCGATCGCTATCGGCCAGTAAGGCGAACAAGGATTGAATGATTGCCACCTTTTCGCAAGTTTTATCAATGGCCATCATCACCACTATCTGCGGAACTACGGCCTCCTCGGGCTCATCGGTACGCTGGAACTCGACGCCCGCGAGGTTGATGCCGATGGCAAAACCGGTGCGGTTGACGTGCTCAAACTCGGTATGCGGGATAGCGACGCTGTGGGTCTCCATAAAAATCCCCGTCGGATAGACCTTTTCCCGCTCCAGCACCCCTTCGCTAAAGCTCGGCTTGACCAGGCCGTCCGCCTGCAGGCCTGCCGCCAGGCGGGTCAGGAGATCCGTCCGGCTGACCGCCTCGGTGAACTTCACCACCCGCTGTGCGCTAAACATCATTTGCCCACCTCCGCGTTTGCTTCAGCTAACTGCTCGTTTTCCTGCGCCAGCTTGCGCCGATTCCACAGCACCAGGGCGAGGGTGCACAGGGTTAAAATGCCGACCCCAATCTCTTTTAGATGGAAGCTTTGAATGATGGCCCACGGCAGCATGGCTCCGGCGTAGTCGACGCTGCTGATGCTGGTGGTGCCCTGCGCCA
>NZ_JAQGFU010000437.1:0-1212 GCF_030078455.1 Klebsiella sp. Ech2A
GCCGTGGTGTGCGATCTGCTATTCGGCCTCCCCGGTCAGGACGCAAAGCTGTGGGGGGAAGATCTCAGCATCGCCCGCGATATCGGGCTCGACGGCGTCGATCTCTACGCCCTTAACCTGCTGCCCAACACGCCGCTGGGTAAAGCCGTGGAAAACGGACGCACCGCCGTCCCCACTCCGGCAGAGCGGCGCGATCTCTATCTTCAGGGCTGCGATTTCATGGAGGATGCGGGCTGGCGCTGTATCAGCAACAGCCACTGGGCCCGCACGACCCGCGAACGCAACCTCTACAACCTGCTGATTAAACAAGGAGCCGACTGCCTGGCGCTGGGTTCCGGCGCGGGCGGCTCGGTCAACGGCTATTCGTGGATGGTCGAGCGTAACCTGGCGGCCTGGCACGAAGCGATCGCCGACGGGAAAAAGCCGCTGATGATGATGATGCGCGCCGCCGAGCGCGGCTTTCAGTGGCGGCATACGCTCCAGGCGGGGGTGGAAACCGCCCGCGTGCCGCTGGACGAGCTGACGCCGCGCGCCGGGGAGCTGGCCCCGCTGCTGGCCCAGTGGCATCAGGCGGGGCTCACCCGCGACGCCTCAACCTGCCTGCGGTTGACCAATGAAGGCCGCTTCTGGGCGAGCAATATTTTGCAGTCTCTTGATGAGCTGATTCAACACCTTAACGCGCCGCGCATTGCGGTAGAGCAACCCTAACAGGAGTGATTTATGAGCCATGTTTCTTTAGCGGAATTTTTGCTAACCGAGCCGGACGGCACCCTGGAAGCGATCGCCGATCGCTACCAAACCTCCCTTCTGGAGGTGGTGCAAAACCTCCCCTCTCCGACCCTCGTGTCGGGTGAGAGCTTTGACGCCGTCTGGGAAACCGTCAGCGAATGGGGCAAGGTCACCACGCTGGTCCATACCGCCGACGTCATCCTCGAGTTTACCGGCGAACTGCCTTCCGGATTCCACCGCCACGGCTATTTCAATCTGCGCGGCAAAAAGGGCATGACGGGCCATATCAAAGCGGAAAACTGCCGCCATATTGCGCTGATTGAACGTAAATTTATGGGCATGGATACCGCGTCGATTCTCTTCTTTAACCAGGCAGGTAGCGCGATGTTCAAGATTTTCCTCGGCCGCGATGAGCATCGCCAGCTGCTCGCCGCTCAGGTGAGCGCCTTCCGGGCTCTCGCCGCTTCCCTCAAGGAAACCGCC
>NZ_JAQGFU010000438.1:0-1204 GCF_030078455.1 Klebsiella sp. Ech2A
CGCGACGTTCAGCCGCCTCGCCGCCGGCGCCCCGCAGTGCCAGCGCGCCGACCTGGCGCTGGCGCTGACCGCGCTGTGGCTGGGACGTCTCTGCGGGCGGATGGACTACGCCGCCGGTTTTATCTTTATGCGCCGCATGGGATCGGCGGCGCTGACCGCGACCGGGCCGGTGCTTAACGTCCTGCCGCTGGCGATCAATATCGATGCCCAGGAAACGCTGGCCGAGCTGGCGCTGCGCCTCGCCGGACAGCTGAAAAAAATGCGCCGTCACCAGCGCTATGATGCGGAGCAAATCGTCCGCGATAGCGGCAAGGCCGCCGGCGATGAGCCGCTGTTTGGCCCGGTATTAAATATCAAAGTTTTCGATTACGTCCTCGATATCGACGGCGTGCAGGCGGTAACGCACACCCTGGCGACCGGCCCGGTTAACGACCTTGAGCTGGCGCTGTTCCCGGACGAATCCGGCGGCCTGTCGCTGGAAGTGCTGGCCAATAAGCAGCGCTACGACGAGGCCACGCTGCGCGCGCACGTCGAGCGCCTCTCCGCGCTGCTGGCGCAGTTTGCCGCCGATCCGGCGCTGCGCTGCGGCGAAGCGAACATGCTGTCCGCGCGGGAAACGCAGCGGCTGGCGGAAATCAATAATACCGGCATTGCGCTGCCCGCCACCACGCTGAGCGCGCTGGTGGCGGAACAGGCGCTGAAGACCCCGGACGCCCCCGCGCTGGCGGACGCCCGCTGGCAGTTCAGCTACCGCGAAATGCGCCAGCAGGTGGTGGCGCTGGCCGAGGTGCTGCGCGCGCGCGGGGTTAAGCCCGGCGATAGCGTGGCGGTGGCGCTGCCGCGTTCTGTCTTCCTCACCCTGGCGCTGCACGCCATCGTTGAAGCGGGCGCTGCCTGGCTGCCGCTCGATACCGGCTATCCTGACGATCGCCTGCGCATGATGCTTGAAGACGCGCGCCCGACGCTGCTGCTGACCTCCGATGATCAGCTGGCGCGCTTTAGCGATATCCCCGGGCTTGCCAGCCTGTGCTACCAGCAGCCGCTGGCGGCGGGGGATGATGCGCCGCTGGCGCTCTCCGCGCCGGAGCATACCGCCTATATCATCTTTACCTCCGGCTCCACCGGCCGCCCGAAAGGGGTGATGGTGGGGCAGACCGCGATCGTCAACCGCCTGCTGTGGATGCAGAACCACTATCCGCTCGGC
>NZ_JAQGFU010000439.1:0-1182 GCF_030078455.1 Klebsiella sp. Ech2A
GTGATAGCGGCGGGCGGCATCCGCGATGCCCACCTCCGCCAGCAGCGATAGTACCTGCGTGCGTAGGGCCTTACGCCCCACACGCCGGTGAGCGAGGATCGCCTCCTCGATTTGCCGCCCGACGCTTTTCAGCGGGTGCAGATTGCTTAGAGGATCCTGCGACACGTAGCCTATCTGCGCGCCGCGCAGTTGGCGCTTTTGATTCGCCGTAAAGGCGTGCAGCGGCTGGTCGTTAAAGACAATCTCTCCCTGCACGCGCATCTGGGTCGGTAACAGGCCAAGCACCGCCAGCAGGCTCAGGCTTTTCCCGGACCCTGACTCGCCCACTACCGCCAGCGTTTCTCCCGGCTCGACGTGAAAACTGACGCCTTTGACCAGCGTACTACGCGGGTCAAGGCCAATCGTTAAGTCGCGTACATTGAGTAACGGCATGACGCCCCCTTAAGGCTTCAGCGCAATATTGGTGATATCGGCCTGGGTCGCCAGCGAAGACCACGTCCAGTTTGTGACGCGCTCAGACGTCACCGCAATGCGGCGTTTCTCAAACAGCGGGATCCACGGCAGGTCAGCGGAGACCAGGCGGTCAGCTTCCTGCCAGACAGGACCAGGGTTGTCCGAGCTGTAGGCCTGCTTCGCTAACTGGTTCAGCTTGTCGTTGCTGTAGCAGATGGCGTAGACGTTGCCGCGCCCGCATGGCGAAGCATCTGAATTCAGCCAGCCTCCGAGCAGCATGCGCGTCGCCGGACCTTGCCAGTCAGGGGAGGTCTGACCGAGTGCAAGATCCCAGCGGTTTTCCGGACTTTGTAAATACGGCATAAACTGCGGCGGCGGCACCGGGATCAGGTTCAGGCGAATCCCCGAACGGGCCAGGTCTTCTTTGAGGATCACCGCCAGGGTGCTGAACTGGTTATTGGCGCGATAGACCAGATCCAACGTCAGCCCATCCGCCAGTCCGGCCTCTTTCAGCAGCGCTTTGGCTTTTTCCGGGTCGCCTTTACTGTCCGTGGTGGCGTACGGATCGAACGGCTCATGGCCGAGCAGGGTGCTGGTGATAATCTGCCCCAGCGGCAGCGCGGCGATTTTTCCACCCTGCGCCTGCACCAGGTGCGACTTGTTCACCGCGTAGGCCAACGCCTGGCGCACGCGCGGGTCGCGCAGGGCCGTTGCGCCGGCGCTTTTCGC